>NZ_JBFTOJ010000029.1:0-36258 GCF_056397905.1 Stenotrophomonas sp. 05L414_2 | reverse complement strand
GGGCCGCCGCAAGTACGTCCTTGTAGGCTTGGTCGCCGCATCCATGCGGCTCACACCCCGCAAACCCACAGTRCCCCGCCATCCCACSGAATGCCGCTGTTGCTGTTGCTGTYGCTGTTRCTCTGGCTTGTAGCGGATGCAGGRCTGCAAGCCCTGCCRAAACCCCTCKTACCCCGCCTTTGACAGTYCCTTGCGCGCGTCCARCCACGGAAAAAAGAAAAAGAAGATCAAAAGCGGGTCGCTTGCTGCGCTCGCTCCGTGTCGACCAAGGTCGACACCTACCAATAGTYCCGCGTGCCGACAACCGCCGTTACCAACAGCCGCGGGAAACTGTCGAAGGCGGGGTACTGTGGGTTTGCGGGGTGTGAGCCGCATGGATGCGGCGACCAAGCCTACAAGGACRTACTTGCGGCGGCCCCGCAAACCCACAGTGCCCCGCCCCCCACCGAATGCCGCTGTTGCTGTTGCTGTGGCTGTGGCCTCTGCAGGTGCAGGGCTGCAAGCCCTGCCGAAACCCCTCTTACCCCGCCATCAACGCTTCGATCTCGTCGGCGCTGCGTTCCAGCCCTTCGGTCAACACCCGATGCCCGTCGTCGGTGATCAGCACGTCATCTTCGGTACGGATGCCGATGCCGCGCCAGCGCGGTTCCACCGTTGTGTCGTCCACGCCGATATACAGCCCCGGCTCGATGGTGAACGCCATGCCCGGCTCCAGCAGGCGCGAATCGCCGGCCAGGCGGTAGTCGCCTACATCGTGCACATCCAGCCCGATCCAGTGCCCGGTCTTGTGCCGGTAGAAGCGCTGGTACAAGCCTTCGGTGAGATTCTTTTCCAGCGTGCCCTTCAACAGGCCCAGTTGCAGCAACCCTTCGGTGAGGGTCTGCACCGCCGCCAGATGGCCCATTTCGTACGCCACGCCCGGTTTGGCCTGGGCAAGCGCCGCCGCCTGCGCGGCACCCACCAGATCATGCAGCGCGCGCTGCTCGGCGCTGAAACGACCATTGACCGGGAACGTACGGGTGATGTCACTGGCGTAGCCGCGGTACTCGGCGCCGGCATCGATCAACACCAGTTCGCCGTCGCGCGAACGCGCGTTGTTGTCGCGGTAATGCAGGATGCAGGCATTGCGGCCGGCGCCGACGATGCTGCAGTACGCAGGTACCGCGTCGTTGGCACGGAACACCCGCTCCAGTTCGGCCTGCAGTTCGTACTCGTGAATGCCCGCCTTCGCACTCTGCATGGCCGCGCGATGCGCCAGCACACTGATGTCGGCCGCACGCTGCATCAACGCCACCTCGGC
This sequence comes from Stenotrophomonas sp. 05L414_2, assembly GCF_056397905.1. Lineage (NCBI taxonomy): Bacteria > Pseudomonadati > Pseudomonadota > Gammaproteobacteria > Lysobacterales > Lysobacteraceae > Stenotrophomonas > Stenotrophomonas sp. 05L414_2. The sequence continues at coordinate 34,958 of NZ_JBFTOJ010000029.1, read as the reverse complement.
ACCGGACTTGAACAACCGCTGCTCGTGCAGCAGATGGCCCAGTTCCAGGAACTCATGCGGTGGCTGCGCACCGTGGCGCACCTGCGAACGTACGCGGTTCACCCAGCCGATCAGCTTCAGGTCGAAATCCGCRTCGCGGCCGAAGTGGTAGTACACCCGCGAACGCCCTTCCAGCAGGCCCGGCAGGATGTCGTCCAGGTCGGTGATCGGGTAGGCATCGTCCATCGCGAACTGCGCCACGGCGCCGTCCTGGCCGGCGCGACCGCCATCCCAGGCTTCGCGCTCGGGATCGCGCTCGCGGCAGAACAGGATCGCTTCGCCGTGGCGACGGCCGGGAATCAGCACCAGTACCGCTTCCGGCTCCGGGAAGCCGCTCAGGTACTGGAAATCCGAATCCTGCCGGTACGGATAATGGGTATCAAGGCTGCGCACCTTCTCAGATGCCGCCGGCAGCACCAGGATCGCGTCTTCGCCCGCCATGTCCATCAACTGCCGGCGACGACGCTTGTACTCGCCGGCAGCGATGCCGGTGCGCTGCTTGATATCCATCAGTTCAGGCGCTGCCGATGGCGCGCGGCCAGCACCACGTCACCGTGCAGCAGCAGCACCGCCACGCGGATGAACTCCTCGATCTCCGACAGGGCTTCGTCGTCATCATCACCGCCCGCTTCAAAATCCTCGCTCGAGGCACGGGCCAGGCTGGCCAGGTCGTTCAGCGCCTCCTCGCCTTCTTCGGACAGGGCCGGCCGGTGGCCGCCACTGCCCAGGCCGAAGCCGCCCAGGAAGGAACGGGTCCAGCTGAACATGGCGTCCGCCTGCGCGGCCACGTCGCTGCTGTCGGTCAACAGCAGCTCGAAGGCGAAGTCCCGGTCTTCCAGCTGCTTGATGGTGGCCTCCAGCAACTGCGCCAGCGCACTGTCGGCAGCTGCCTGCGGCAGATTGTCGTCGGCCAGTACGCGCGCCGGCCAATCATTGCCGGGAGCACCGCCAGCGGCCAGCCAGCCGCACAGCCCGCCATGCAGCTCGGCAGCAGTGGCGCCCAGGCCCAGTTCCTGGCTGGCGCGGGTAACGTCGTCGACGGAGGGAAGTTCGGTCATCGTGCGGCTCGTTCGGAAGGGAAACTGCGGAGCGCGCACGCGCGCGCCCGTGAGCCCGGTAGTGTAGCAATGTGTCCGCCTGCTCTCCGTAGCCGCCGGGCCCTGCTGCGACAGTGCTTGACCGCCCTGACCCGGCTTGCCTATCGTGCGGGCATGGAACCCGCCGATCCCCTTGCCCAGCTGCAGGCCTTCGCCGCCCGTGTGGAGGCGTTGCTCGACCGCAACCAGCGGCTGGCCGAGGAGAACCGCAGCCTGCGCCACCAGCAGGAACAGCTGGTGGCCGAGCGCTCGACGCTGCTGGCCAAGAACGAGCAGGCGCGTTCGCGGGTGGAAGCGATGATCACCCGGCTCAAATCCCTGGAGCAGCACACATGAGTGCCGAACCGGTCAGCGTCCGTATCCTTGACCGCGAATACACGGTCGGCGTTGGTGGCGATGAACGCGACAGCCTGATGGCGGCCGCCCGCCTGCTGGATGCGCGCATGCGCGAGATCCGCGGCAGCAACCGGATGGCCGCGGTGGACCGCATCGCGGTGCTGGCGGCACTCAACCTGGCACACGAACTGCAGCTGCTGCGCGATGAGAACGCCCGCCAGGCGGTCGCCCTGCAACAGACCCTGGCCGACCTGAACCGGCGCCTGGACCGGGCGATCGACAGCAGCACCTGAGATGGGCGCGGAATGCGCCTTCTCTTTTCTGAATTGGCACGCACTGTTGCCGACGAACGGCCTATCCAGATCACGCGCGGTAGCTATAATGGCGACGCGTTCTCTGCGGTACTCGACGGCATGTGCAAACATTCGCCTTGTCCCTTAAGAACGACACCGGGAGCGCGACAGCGCCGGGAGTGCAGGTCCGCCTTGCAGCGGGAAGCCCGATGGTTCTCCAGCGTTCCCACTTGAGCCCCCGGGTTCAAGGTCGTTTCGCATGCATCGACATTGCGGAGAATGCAATATTCCAGCAAGGGCGGCGTCTTCGGGCGTCGCCCTTGTTCTTTCCGGCACAATGACGGCTGATCCTTGCCGCACGCTGCCATGACCGACCCGCGACAGGCCCTGCGCCACGACCTGCGGCAACGCCGCCGCGACCTTTCCGCCCCCGCCCGTATCGCCGCTGCCGAATCGCTGGCCGATGCGCTGCTGGCGCTGCCGTTCGCCCCGCGCGAAGGCGCCGTGGCCGGCTACTGGGCGCTGGATGGCGAAATCGCCCTGCACCGCTGGCAACTGCAGCTGCCCGATCGCTTGACCTACTGCCTGCCGGTGCTGCACGGCGACGTGCTGCGCTTCGCGCCCTGGCGCCCCGGCCAACCGTTGACCAGCAACCGCTACGGCATTCCCGAACCGGACATCGCCCTCGAAGACACGCTGGAACCGGCGCAGATGGCACTGGTGGTGACGCCGCTGGTGGGCTTCGACGCACGGTGCCGGCGGCTGGGCATGGGAGGTGGCTGGTATGATCGCAGCTTCGCCTTCCGCCATGATCGGCCGGCGCCACCCTGGCTGGTCGGCGCGGCATTCTCGGTGCAGCAGGTCGAGTCCTTGCCGGTGGCGTCCTGGGACGTGCCGGTGGATGCGATCTGCACTGAAGCCGGCACCCTGCTCCCTTCCGCTGCCCCCGTGAACGCATGACCGCCCGCAAGCGCTACTGGCTGATGAAGTCCGAACCGGACGCCTTTTCCATCGACGACCTGGCCAAGGTCAAGGTTGAACCCTGGAACGGCGTGCGCAACTACCAGGCGCGCAATTTCATGCGCGATGGCATGCAGGTCGGTGACGGCATCCTGTTCTACCACTCCAATACCAAGGTGCCCGGCATCGTCGGCCTGGCCACGGTGGCCAGCGCGGCCTACCCGGACGACACCCAGTTCGACCCGAAATCCGACTACCACGATCCCAAGAGCACGCGCGAGAACCCGCGCTGGATGCTGGTGGACGTGGCCTTCGACCGCAAGCTGAAGCAGGTGATCGCGCTGGACGAGATCAAGCTGCATGCCGAGGAACTCGGCGAAGGCTTCCCGCTGGTTGCCAAGGGCAACCGCCTGTCGGTGTTCGCGGTGACCGCTGCGCAGTGGAAGCTGCTGCTGTCGCTGGAAAAGAAATCCTGATTCCCTGCCTGAGAGCTCTCCGCAATGTCTGAAGCCAAGCGCCTGGCCGCCGAAAAGGCCATCGAGTACGTCGAAGACGGCATGATCGTCGGTGTCGGCACCGGTTCCACCGTCGCCTATTTCATCGATGCGCTGGCCCGCATCCAGCATCGCATCAAGGGTGCGGTGTCCAGTTCCGAACAGAGCACCGCGCGCCTGAAGCAGCATGGCATCGAGGTGATCGAGCTGAACCACACCGGCACCCTGTCGCTGTACGTGGATGGCGCCGACGAGTGCGATCCCGGCAAGTGCCTGATCAAGGGCGGCGGCGCTGCGCTGACCCGCGAGAAGATCATCGCCGAGGCCAGCGAGCGCTTCGTCTGCATCGTCGACCCGAGCAAGCAGGTACCGGTGCTGGGCAGGTTCCCGCTGCCGGTGGAAGTGATCCCGATGGCACGCAGCCTGGTTGCCCGCCAGATCCGCGACATGACCGGCGGCCAGCCGACCTGGCGCGAGGGCGTGGTGACCGACAACGGCAACCAGATCCTGGACATCCACAACCTGCAGATCACCGATCCGGAAAAACTGGAGCGTGAGCTCAACCAGCTGCCGGGCGTGGTCTGCGTCGGCCTGTTCGCACGGCGCCGTGCCGATGTGGTGATCGTCGGCGGCGAGCCGCCGATCGTGCTCTGACCCTTTCGAAGGACCCTGACGATGTCGTTGCTGCGCTCACTGCTGATGCTCCCGCTGCTGGCCCTGACCGGCTGCGCCACCGATGCTGCCCGCCACTGGGTGGAACTTGACGGTGCGCGCTATGACGTTGAACTGGCCACCAACGATGAAACCCGTGCGCGCGGGTTGATGTTCCGCGACCAGATGGCCGAGGACCACGGCATGCTGTTCGTGCATGACCGCGAGGAAATGCAGGCGTACTGGATGAAGAACACCAAGATCGCGCTGGACATCCTGTACTTCGACAGCGAGCGGCGGCTGGTGAGCCAGCAGCGCGACGTGCCGCCGTGCTCGGCCGGTGACATGTGCCCGCCCTACCCCAGCGGTGGCCCGGCACGCTGTGTAGGCTTGCAGGACACGCCGTGTAAACCCATCCCTGGGGGCTCGTAGGCGCCATCCATGGCGCCTGCGGTCCTGCAAGCCCACACCACCCTACCTCTGACAGCTTCCTGCCGCTGTTGGTGGGTGTCGACCTTGGTCGACACGGTAGATCCACGCCATGCGTGGATCGGGACACGTGGGGATGATGAATTCACGCCACGCTGCTTGAAACCGCCTGCGATTGCCGCCAGTCTGTGGACATGCAGGACCGGATCACACTCCCCGACTGGGATGCACTGGCCGACTTCGACGACGAGGCGCTGCCACTGCTGCCGACCGCGCTGCTGATCGCGCGCGATGAATATCCCGATCTGCAGCCGTCGACCTACGATGCGCTGGTGCAGAGCCACGTCGAGCACCTGCGCGCCGAGGTGGACAGCATCGAGCACAGCCCGCTGAAGATGGCGGCCATCAACCGGCATCTGTTCGATGAGCTGGGCTACAGCGGCGACCACCAGGAGTACTACGACCCGCGCAACAGCTACCTCAACCAGGTCTTCGAGCGCCGTCTGGGCAATCCGATCTCGCTGGCACTGGTGCAGATGGAGGTGGCGCGACGGCTGGGCATTCCGTTGGACGGCGTGTCATTCCCCGGTCATTTCCTGGTGCGCCTGCCGGTTGACGATGGCGTGCTGGTGATGGACCCGTTCAATGGTGGCCGGCCGCTGGACGTGGACGAACTGCGCGAACGCGCCAAATCACACCTGGGCGGGCAGATGCCCGACGACCAGGTGCTGGCGCAGATCCTCGATCCTGCACCGAGCCGCGCGATCCTGATCCGCATGCTGCGCAACCTGCATGGGGTCTATGCCGAGGCCAGCGAGTGGGATCGTGCCGCGCGCAGTGCCGACCGCCTGCTCAAGCTCGCCCCCGAACAGGACGATGCCCTGCGCGATCGCGGCCTGGCCTACCTGCAGCTGGACTACCTGGCCGGCGCGCGCAACGACCTGGGCCTGTACCTCAAGCGCAACCCCGAGGCCAGCGACGCGCAATGGCTGCGCGAGAAGCTGATCGACCTGGGCGGACCGGTACCGCGGCTGCATTGAGGTTGTCCGGTGTGCGGACAAACGGTCCGCACCCACCACCAACGATCCGCCCGACCGGTAGCGCCGGGCCATGCCCGGCGGCAATTGCGATCAATCGATCTCGACCATCTCGAAATCGTCCTTGGTCACGCCGCAATCCGGGCAGGTCCAGGTCTCGGGAATGTCTTCCCAGCGCGTGCCCGGGGCGATGCCCTCTTCCGGCAGCCCATCCGCTTCGCGGTACAGGAATCCGCAGACCACGCACATCCAGGTACGCAGGGTGGTGGGGGTGGCTTCGCTCATCGGATAATCAGGGCTGGATTCACGGGCCGCCATTGTCCCATCGCGGTCCACTCACCGGTAGCCATCGATGACTTCTGCTTCCCCGGCGCCCCGCGGCGTCTACCTGATCACCCCGGATGAACCCGATACCGCCCGCCTGCTGGCGCGCACCGCGCCGCTGCTTGCCGCCGGCGCCACCTGGCTGCAGTACCGCAACAAGACCGCCAGCGATGCGCTGCGGCGGGAACAGGCCACGGCGCTGCAGGCCTTGTGCGCCGCCCACGGCGTGCCGCTGATCGTCAACGACGACCCGGCGCTTGCCCAGGCCATCGGCGCGGCGGGCGTGCACCTGGGCGGCACCGACGGTGACATCGGCGCCGCACGCAGCCTGCTCGGCCCGGACGCCATCATCGGCGCCTCCTGCTACGACCAGCTGGCCAACGCCGAGCATGCCGTGGCGGCGGGCGCCAGCTACGTGGCCTTCGGCGCGTTCTTCCCCACCACCACCAAGGTCACCAGCAGCCGCGCCCACCCCGACCTGCTGCGGCAAAGCGCCGCACTGGGCGTGCCGCGGGTGGCGATTGGTGGCCTGAGCCCGGACAATGTCGGTCCCATCATCGATGCCGGCGCCGACCTGTTGGCCGTGGTCAGCGGCATCTACGCCGCGCAGGACCCGGTCGCGACCCAGCGCGCCTACCTCGCCCGATTCGATACGCAGCAGTAACCCCCAGGAAACCCCATGAACCACGACCAGTCCCACGCCCTGTTCTCCCGCGCCCAGGAATTGCTGCCTGGCGGCGTCAACTCACCGGTGCGCGCGTTCAAGTCGGTCGGCGGCGAACCCTTCTTCGTCGAGCGCGCTGACGGCGCCTACCTGTACGACGTCGACGGCAACCGCTACATCGACTACGTGGGATCGTGGGGCCCGATGATCGTCGGCCACAACCACACCGCCGTACGCCAGGCGGTGAAGAAGGCGATCGACAACGGCCTGTCCTTCGGTGCGCCGTGCGCAGCGGAAGTGACCATGGCCGAGACCATCACCCGGCTGGTGCCGTCGTGCGAGATGGTGCGCATGGTCAACTCCGGTACCGAAGCCACCCTGTCGGCGATCCGCCTGGCGCGCGGTGCCACCGGCCGCAGCTGCATCGTCAAGTTCGAAGGCTGCTACCACGGCCACGGTGACTCGTTCCTGGTCAAGGCCGGCAGCGGCATGCTGACCCTGGGCGTGCCGACCTCGCCCGGCGTGCCGGCCGGCCTGAGCGAACTGACCCTGACCCTGCCCTACAACGACTTCGAGGCGGCCACCGCCCTGTTCGACGCACGCGGCAGCGAGATCGCCGGCCTGATCATCGAGCCGGTGGTGGGCAACGCCAACTGCATTCCGCCCCGCGAAGGCTACCTGCAGCACCTGCGCGCGCTGTGCACGCAGCAYGGCGCGCTGCTGATCTTCGACGAAGTGATGACCGGTTTCCGCGTTGCCCTTGGCGGTGCGCAGGCGCACTACGGTATCAGCCCGGACCTGACCACCTTCGGCAAGATCATCGGCGGCGGCATGCCGGTGGGCGCCTACGGCGGCCGCCGCGAGCTGATGCAGCAGATCGCGCCCGCTGGCCCGATCTACCAGGCCGGCACGCTCAGCGGCAACCCGGTGGCGATGGCCGCCGGCCTGGCCATGCTGGAGCTGATCCAGCAGCCGGGTTTCCACGACGACCTGAGCGCGCGCGCCGCCCGCCTGTGTGCGGGACTGGAAGCCGCCGCCGCCGATGCAGGCGTAGCGGTGACCACCACCCAGGTGGGCGCGATGTTCGGGCTGTTCTTCACCGCTGAGAAGGTGGAGACCTACGCCCAGGCCACGGCCTGCGACATTCCCGCGTTCAACCGTTTCTTCCACGCGATGCTGGACCAGGGCGTGTTCCTGGCACCGTCGGCGTACGAGGCCGGTTTCCTGTCCAGCGCCCACGATGATGCCGTGATCGAGGCCACGCTGGCAGCGGCACGCGTGGCGTTCAAGGCGGCCAAGGGCTGAATCCAGGCCTGGTAGGTGCCGACCTTGGTCGGCACTGCCTGCCCTCATCCACGCATGGCGTGGATCTACYGGATCGATGTGCTTCATCCACGCATGGCGTGGATCTACTGAGCTGCGTCTCTGGAGTAGAGCCACGCCATGCGTGGCTGCTGCGCACTCAACCGAAGACGAACTTGCCCTTCATCATCGCGAAGTGGCCGGGGAACGAGCAGAAGAAAGTGTAATCGCCGCCCTTCTGCATGCCCTTCGTGGAAAAACGCACGCGGGCGGTCTCGCCACCACCGATCACTTTGGTGTGGGCCAGCACGCGCTTGTCGGCCTTCGGCAGGTAGCTGTCGGCCAAGGTCATGCGCATGCCCGCCATCGCCACCGGCTGGTAGTCGGCGGTGCGGGTCAGCACCCAGTTGTGGCCCATCGCGGTGGCGGCCAGCCTGCCGGTGTGCCGCAGGGTCAGGTCGATTTCGCTGCAATCGGCAGCCACCTTGATCTCCCGGCTGCTGAAGCTCATCTGGTCGGTGCTGTCGATGCTCACCGCACATACGCGCGCCATCGCCGATGGCGCCAGCATCAGCGCACCCAGCCCCACCGCTACCATCCAAGCCTTCATCGTCGCGTCTCCTGCAGGTTCGGTGGTCATTCTAGGCAGACACCTGGCCACCCGGCTGCGACCGTGTGTCGCAGTGGTGGTCCAGGGTTTGCGTGCGGATACGGCAATGGCATGCTCGACCGATGCGGATCGATCTTCTCCTGCTCGATGTTGATGGCGTGCTGCTGCACTACCAGCGCGCACAGCGCGTGCTGCATCTGGCGCAGGCGCTGGGCGTGCCGACCGCGCACGTGCAGGCCGCGCTGTACGACAGCGGGCTCGAAGCGGCACACGACAGCGGTGCGCTGGATGGCGAGCGCTATCTGGCCCAGCTTGGCGAACGGCTCGGCACAACGGTAACGCTGCACACCTGGATCGCCGCACGGCACGCGGCCAGCCACCCGCAGCACGCCGTGCTGCAACGGCTGAACGCCCTGCGGGTGCCGATGGCGGTGCTGACCAACAATGGTGCCTTGATGACGCAGGCGCTGCCGACGCTGCTGCCGGAGCTGTTTCCCAAGCTGCAGGGCCGGGTGTTCTGCAGCGCGGACTTCGGCCTGCGCAAGCCTGCACCGGAGGTATTCCTGCGCACGCTCGCAGCCCTCGAGGTGGCACCGGCGCACACGCTGTTCGTCGATGACCTGTTCGTCAACGTGCGCGGTGCACGCGCAGCGGGCCTGCACGCGGAAACCGTGCAGGACGGACGCGGACTGGGGAAGGTGCTGAAGCGCTACGGGGTGCGGTAGCGCCGGGCCATGCGCGACGAGCGCAGCGGAAAAGCAACGCCGGGCATGGCCCGGCGCTACCTTGGTCAATGATCAGCGCGCGGCGACGAACGCGGCAATCGCCGCGCGCAGGCGCTTGAGGCCTTCGGCCACTTCTTCGTCAGTGATGTTCAGCGACGGCACGAAGCGCAGCACGTCCGGGCCAGCCTGCAGGGTCAACAGGCCCTGCTCCGCAGCGTGGTCGAGGATGGCACCGGCCTGGCCAGCGAACTCCTTGCTCAGCACCGCACCCAGCATCAGGCCGCGACCGCGCACCTCGCTGAACACCGTGAACTCATCGTTGATGCGGGCAAAGCCATCGCGCAGCGCCTTCGACTGGCGGCTGACATTGGCTGCGATCTCGGCCGAGGCCAGCTTGCGCAGCGCCACGCGGGCGACGGCCGCGGCCAGCGGATTGCCGCCGAAGGTGGTGCCGTGGGCACCGAACTGCATGGTCTCGGCCACCTTCGGGCCGGCCAGCATCGCGCCGATCGGGAAACCACCGCCCAGTGCCTTGGCCAGGGTCACCATGTCCGGCACCACGTCATCCTGCCAATGCGCGAACAAGGTACCGGTACGGCCCATGCCGGCCTGGATCTCGTCCAGCACCAGCAGTGCGTTGTGCTGGTCGCACAGTTCGCGCACGCGCTTGAGGAAACCGGACTTGGCCGGCATCACCCCGCCCTCGCCCTGGATCGGCTCCAGCATCACCGCCGCCACGTCGCCAGCGGCCATCGCCGTTTCCAGCTGCACTTCATCGTTGAAGTCGATGTAGCGGAAGCCCCCCGGCAGCGGCTCGTAGCCTTCCTGGTACTTCGGCTGGGCGGTAGCGGTCACCGCGCCCATGGTGCGGCCGTGGAAGCTGCCGCGGAAGGTGATGATCACGCGCTTGTCGGCCGGGCGGCCCTGGCTGGAGGCCCACTTGCGGACCATCTTGATCGCCACTTCGTTGGCTTCGGCGCCGGAGTTGCACAGGAACACGCGCTCGGCGAAGCGGCTGGCCTTCACCAGTTCCTCGGCCAGGTGCAGCGGCGGCGCGCTGTAGAACACGTTGCTGGTGTGCCACAGCTTGCCGGCCTGTTCGACCAGCGCGGCGACCAGGTCCGGGTCGTTGTGGCCCAGGCCGCACACGGCGATGCCCGCGGCCAGATCGATGAACTCACGGCCCTGGCTGTCCCACACGCGGGCGCCCTGGCCTCGCTCCAGCACCACCTGGCGGGGCTTGTACACCGGCAGGTAGTAGTGCGACAGGGAGATCAGCGGATCGGTAGCGGCGGTCATGGCGGTCAGCAGGGTTCAGGAATGCCCATTCTCGCGCTGGAACCCGTGCGGCACAATGCACGCATGCGACCGTTTTCCGCCCCCCAGCTGAACCCCGCCACCGAGACCGGCTGGCGCCGCCGGTGGTTCGACATCATCTACCGCCACGACAGCCGGCCCTCGCGCAATTTCGACCTGCTGCTGGTCTACGCGATCATCGCCAGCGTGCTGGTGGTGATGTTCGACAGCGTGCAGCGCTTCCACATCGCCCATGCCGACTGGCTGTACGTGCTGGAATGGGGCTTCACCATCCTGTTCACCGCCGAATACGTGCTGCGGCTGGTGGTGGTCAAGCGCCCGCTGCGCTACGCGGTGAGCATCTGGGGCATCATCGACCTGGCCTCGATCCTGCCGACCTACCTGTCGCTGTTCATTCCCGGTGCGCAGAGCCTGCTGGTGGTGCGCGCACTGCGCATCCTGCGCGTGTTCCGCATCCTCAAGCTGACCCGCTACATCGAAGAAAGCGGCGTGCTGATGCAGTCGCTGTGGCGCAGCCGGCGCAAGATCCTGCTGTTCCTGTTCACGGTGGTCACCATCACCATCATCGCCGGCACGCTGATGTACGTGATCGAGGGACCGAACCATGGCTTCACCAGCATTCCCAGCAGCATGTACTGGGCAGTGGTGACGATGGCCACGGTCGGCTTCGGCGACATCGTGCCGCAGACCGTGCTCGGCCGCTTCGTCACCTCGGTGCTGATCCTGATCGGTTACAGCATCATCGCCGTGCCCACCGGCATCTACACCGCCGAACTGGCCAGCACCATGCGCGATGCCGAGCTGGCCGCGCGCCGCGATGCACGTGGCTGCCCGCACTGCGGGCTGGAGGGCCACGAGCCGGATGCGCGGCACTGCCGCAAGTGTGGCGGACCGCTGCCGGATACGTTCAGCCACTGACGATGAGCCCAGCCGACGGCCGGCCCCACCGAAGCCAGCGGAGTAGATCCACGCCATGCGTGGATGAAGCCCCACCAAAGGCACACAGCAGATCCGCGCGATGGACGAATGCGGCATCCCGCATCCATCCATCGCAGTCGACCCACTGGCTCAATTCATGCGATTGCTGGTGGTCACCAGATCGTTGTAGGCGGCCATCACTGYCGCCTCCGAGCCCGCAGGCGCCGATCCGACACGGCCACTGGATGTCCGTTCTTCCTCGCGCTCACGTTCGGTGAATGCCTTGCCTGATGCAAGGCGCTCGACGCGGCGCCCGGCATCCCGGATCAGCACGTCCGTCGACCGCTGTACATGTGCCCACAGCGGGTTGTCCCTACCCACCCCTGCATCCTGCATTTCCTTGACCAGCGCTTGGTAGTCGGCCAGCTGCGTGCGCGCCACCTGCAGGTCCGGCGCCTCTCCCTGCAGCGACAGTGCCAGGCGCTTGCCGTCACCGATGATGCGCAGGTGGTAGTACGCCAGTGAACGACCTTCGTCCGCTTCGATCTGCTTGAGCTGCGCGGCACGGCGTTCCTCCTCGTTCTTCTCCAGCGCCGCGTCCAGGGCCTCGCTGGCCTTGAAGAAGTCAGCGTAGGCCTGCATCAGCGGCGCATGCTGGGCGCGCATCCCTTCGCCGTTGTCGCGCCGATAGTCCTCACGGGTGAAATAGCCATCAGCGCGTTCGATCAGCGCATACAACGACTGGAAGGCCGCCTGGTACTGCCGCACCGGCTCATCCAGCGGCGTGGCCGGCGTCCGGGCCAACGCATCGGTCAGCGGTTGGCCGCAGTACTCGACACGATGCGACAGCACCTTGCCCGGCGAGCGCGGCTGCGCTTCCTTGCCCGTCGGCCCCGCTTCGGGATCCTTGATCCAGCCGGTATAGGTCTGGAAGCCCTCGTGGATGGGCTGTTCGACGCCGTTGTAGCACTCGATGTAGGCGTTGATCTTCTGCAGGCCCGGATCGGCCACCGGCAGTCCTGCCGATCCGTTGCAACCAGCGAGGGCGGCGGCAGCGCCGAGCATAAGCAGAGAAAGTACACGCGCGGAAGAATTCAAACCGGTTCCTTGCAGATATGAGACGGCGCACATTCGCGCGCGCGGTGGAACAGCCCGCATATGCGGACGCCGATGCCATCGAGACGACGGGGCACCCCATCCTTCACGTCGCAATCAGCCTGCTCGAATGCGACAGAAGTGGGTGCAGCGCCCCGGATTACTGGCGGTTGCTCTGGAACACCAGTGCGTTGTAGATGTGCAGCAGTCGCCCGGCCGAGCCGCTCGGCGCCATCGAGGGCGAATCAAGCATGCGTCGTTCGAAGTCGGTGTAGGGCGTGTTCGCGCTGACGCGCTGCAGGCGCTCCTTGCCTTCGCGGCGGAAGTTCTCGGCCTCGCGTTCGAAGCTGTTCCAGTCCAGCTTGCCCGGCTCCTGATCGGCCACTTTGGCATGCGCTTCGTCGGAAATGCGGTTGAAGGCGTCCAGCCGCTCCCGTGCCCGGGCCACGTCGAAGTCGTCCTCGCCCATCATCTCCATGATCGCTTTCGCTTCCAGCATCATCGCCAGTCGGTAGTACTCGCGGGTGCGTCCTTCGGCCTGCTCCAGCGCCTTGAGCTGTTCGCGCTGGGCAGCGTCGTTCTGGCGCTCCAGTTCGGTGTTGAATGTTTCACTGGCAACCACGAAATCCTTGAAGGCGGTCATCAACGGCGCGTGCAGCTGCTTGCCCTTGGCAAACTTGTCGTCTTCGAAGTCCTGACGCTCGTAGTAGTCGTGGGCTTCCTTGCTGATCGGCACCAGCGCCTTCAGCGCCTGCTGGTAGTGGCCGGCAGCGGCATCGAGATCGGCAAGCGCCGGCTTGGCAGCGATCGCCTCCGTCACGGGGGCGTCGCATTGCTTCATGTCGTAATCGCCGATCTCGAATGGTCCGTACACGTTCGTCTCGCGCCCGCTCGGGCCGGCGTCCACGTCCTTGATCCAGCGCGTGTAGGTCTGGATGCTGCTGTGCGTCTTCGAATCAAGCGCGTTGAAGCAGCCGATGTAGGCGTTGAGCTTTGCGGTCAACTGCTGTTGGGCGTCAGCCGATGCCGTGCTGGCCTCCGGCTTGCCGGCGGAACCCGGGTCGCCGTCGGTTGCGGGCGCCTTGCCACCACAGGCAGCCAGAAGAAGCGACAGCGAAGCGGCCAGTGCCGCGATGGAAAGAGTACGTGACATGGGCTCACATCCCTGTTGAAAACGATTACAGCCGCGCATTCTAGCGCAGCGGGCCGAAGGCGGCAGCCATCGGCCTTTCCCTACCGGCTGGCTCAATCCAGGAACAGATCCGGCAGCAACGGACGCGACGCATCCACCGCATACCCGGAAAGATCGGTCACGCCAGCTTCGGCCAGCACCTCGTCATCGATCAGGAAACGGCCGTGGAAACCGGCCGCCTCGCGCACCAGCACCGCATGTGCAGCATCCGCCATGACCTGCGGCGTGCGACAGCCGCCGACGTCCACGCCCGGAATCATGTTGATCGCATCGGTCGCAATGACCGTGCGCGGCCACAGCGCATTGACCGCCACGCCCTGCGGACCGAACTCGGCGGCCAGGCCGAGGGTGACAAAGCTCATGCCCATCTTCGCCAGCGTGTAGCCGGTATGCGCGCCCCACCACTTGGGCTCGAGGCTCGGCGGCGGCGCGAGGGTCAGGATATGCGGGTTCGGCGCCTGCAGCAGGTACGGCAGGCAGGCCTGCGCACACAGGAAACTGCCGCGCGAATTGACCTGCTGCATCAGGTCGAAGCGCTTCATCGGCGTGTCCATGGTGCCGCGCAACCAGATGGCGCTGGCGTTGTTGACCAGGATGTCGATGCCACCGAAGGTGTCCACGGCGGCAGCAACGGCCGCCTGCACCTGGTCTTCTTCGCGGATGTCGCACTTCAGCGCAAGGCCCTGGCCACCGGCTGCAATGACGGCCTCGGCAGCACTGTGGATGGTACCCGGCAGCTTCGGATTGGGCACCGACGACTTGGCGGCAATGGCGACGTTGGCGCCGTCACGCGCGGCGCGCAACGCGATCGCCAGGCCGATGCCACGCGAGGCACCGGTGATGAAAAGGGTTTTGCCCTGCAGACTGCCCACGTTCCACACTCCAGCGTATGCAATGAGCCGCTAGTATGCCGCGCCGACGCGGAGTTCACCGCACGTTGACGATACTGGCGCCCCGGTCACTGCACGAGGTCCATGCCATGCGCTGTTCCCGCCTGTTGTTGCCTGCCCTGGGCCTGGCCCTGCTCACCGCCTGCCAGGGCCGCTCGCCCGAACCCGGCAGCGCGCCGGCCAAGGATGACGCCGCCAGCGTCGACAAGGCCACCGGTGATGGCAAGCTGCGCTGGAGCGAGGCCGTTGTCTGGGATGGTGACCTCAACGCCTGCCGTCAGGGCGACAGCGCGGCCACCCGCGATTGCCTGCGCGATGCGATGCGGTCCGGTGGGGCCAGTGCCGATGCGGTCACTGCGGCCGAGCAGCTGTCCACCGGTGGCGAACTGGCCTACGTGACCGCCTGGCATGAACACGACGGCCTGGGCGTGGCCACCGTCGAGTATCCGTTCCGCGCCAATACCAATGAAGGCACGCGCCTGGTCGATGCCGCAGGCAAGCGTATCGACGTGGATGCGGTGCAGCTGGACGACACGCTGCGCGCCGATCCCGGCGTGCAGGAGGTGCTCAAGGCGCATCCGCAGGCCACGCCGTTCGCGCCGGCGCAGGCCGCGGGTACCGCGGCGCTGGATGGGGGCGGCATCCGCCTGCTGTACCGCACGCCGCTGCGCGACTGCCATGCGTGCCCGGACGTGGGCCAGCTGCAGATCGGCTATGACTTCGATGGCAAGCGCAACTTCATCGGCCAGCAGGTGGTGCCGGTGACGCCGTAGGGGTTTGCCGCGCCATGCGGCAACGCGCATCCACGCATGGCGTGGATCTACTGATATCCGCGCACCTGCTTGCTCAGCAGGTGCGGCGCGATCCATCGATGCACCGGTGCCACCGGCAGCATGTACAGGCGGCCGAACGCGTTGTGGGTGTGCACCACCGTCGCCACTTCCAACATATCGCCGTGCCATTGCAGCGCCAGCTGCACGCGCAGATGGCGGTCGTTGTCTTCCAGCACGATGGCATCCTCGTCCAGCGCCTGCAGGGTGAAGATGCCGAGGCGTTGCCCGCGCTGCGGATCGGCGGTCTGCTGCACTCCGCGCAGCGAGCCGAGATCCTTCATGCCCAGCAGCCGCATGCCCCTGTTGCGCAGCGCCATCAGTCCATCGAACCAGCCGGGCACCGTCGCGGCCATATCGCGGTAGGCCTGCAGCGCCGAACGGCCGTTGCGCGGCGCCGCCTCTTGGCRGGCATGGACGAAATCGGCACCCGGCAGTTGCGGACGCAGCACGCTGCCTTCGCTCAGCTGGGCGCTCACGGCTTGGGGCCCTGCCCTTCGTTGTCTTCCCAATGCAGGATGCGGCGGGTGACGAAGCGGTAGACCGGCTTGCCGGTGGCGAACCAGAGATCGCGTACCCACGAGGTGCGCTTGAGCACGCGCTTCTCCACCGGCGTCAGCGACTCCCGGCAGTACATGCGCTTGTGCTTGAGCAGGTGGCGCAGGTCCTCGCGCGCCAACAGTCGCATCCAGCGCGAGCGCGGGTCGCCTATCACTGCCAGCTGGAAGTCGATCAGGGCCGGTCGACCGTCCTCGGTCACCAGCCAGTTGGCTTCCTTGGCCAGGTCGTTGTGGGCCACACCGCGCCGATGCAGCTGCTGCAGCAGGCGGCGTGCGGCGCGGAACCAGGCCACATCACCGCGCGGCGGGCGCTGGTACATCGCATCGCCGGCCATGAAGCTGCGGTCGAGGTGGCGGCCATCCCAGTCCAGCAGTTGCGGCACGTCGGCCATGCCATGGATGTGGCGCAATGCACGCGCTTCGCGTCGCGCCAACCACCACGCTGGCAACCGCAGCCACAGCGGCGTGGCCCCCAGATCGCGGCGCACGAAGGGGCCTTCAGGCCCCTGCACGAGGAGGATCCGGCCGAAACTGTCGGCCTTCAGTGCATGCGTTGGCGCGTCATTGGATACAGGCATGGCGACATTCTAGGCGATGACGCCGGTTGCAATCGGTCACCAAGCGGCTGGGAACCAGTCACCTTCACGCCCCTATAATCGGACAATGGACTCTTCATGGATCGACGCCACCCTCGCGTGGATTGCCGCTCATCCCGTGTTGGCGGGTGCGGTCATCTTTCTGATCGCCTTCTGCGATGCGGTCATCATTCTTGGCGCCATCGTGCCGGCGCTGCCGTTGCTGTTCGCCGTTGGCGTGTTCATCGGCCTGGGCCAGATCTCCGGGCCGTATGCGGTTGCCGCCGCGGCGCTGGGTGCGTTCGCCGGTGATGGCATCAGCTACTGGATAGGCCGGCGCTGGGGCGACCGCCTGCGTGGCGTCTGGCCGTTCAGCCGCTACCCGCAGCTGCTTGACCGGGGCGAGAATCTGTTCCGCCGCAATGCGTTCAAGAGCATCCTGATCGCCCGCTATGTCGGTGCCATCCGGCCGTTCGTGCCCGCCATTGCCGGCATGATGAAAATGCCCGCCAGCCGTTACGTGCAGGCCAGTGGCATCGCCAGTATTTCCTGGGCTGTGCTGTTCCTGGCACCGGGCTGGATTCTTGGCGAAGCCTATGATGCCGTCGCTGCCGTTGCCGGCCGGCTGGTAGTGGTGGTGGGCTTGTTGGCAGTGATCCTCAGCCTGGTCTGGGCCATCGTGCTGTACGGCTATCGCTGGTCGGCCGCGCGCATGGACAGCTGGCTGGCGCGGCTGCTCGACTGGTCCAACCGGCACCCGACGCTGGGCCGCTACACGGTGGGCGTGCTCGACCCGAAGCGCCGCGAATCGGTGCCGCTGGCGATGCTGGCGCTGATGCTGCTGTTGCTGGGCTGGGGCTGGTTCGCGCTGCTGACGGTG
Source organism: Stenotrophomonas sp. 05L414_2 (assembly GCF_056397905.1). NCBI lineage: Bacteria > Pseudomonadati > Pseudomonadota > Gammaproteobacteria > Lysobacterales > Lysobacteraceae > Stenotrophomonas > Stenotrophomonas sp. 05L414_2. The sequence continues at coordinate 17,740 of NZ_JBFTOJ010000029.1, read as the reverse complement.
GTGGTCGCCCATGGCGAGCCGTTGGCGGTGGACCTGCTGGTGCACCAGGCGATGCTGGCCCTGCGCAATCCGCTGGCCGACTACCCGATGGCCGCGTTGGCCTCGCTTGGCGCATGGCAGGTGCTGCTGCCGGCAACCGCTGCMGCGMTGGGCTAYCTGRTCTGGCGCCGGCGCTGGATGGCGGCYGCMCATTGGCTGGCCGCATTGGCCTTCGGCCTGGCCCTGACCAAACTGCTCGGTACCACCGTCGATGTGGTGCGCCCGATCGATGCCAGCAGCGRCTTCGGCTTCCCGTCGGTGTCGGTGACCATGGCCACCATCACCTTCGGCTTCTTCGCGGTGCTGATCGCCCGCGAAATGCCCGGCCGCACCCGCGTCTGGCCCTACCTGGTGTCGGGCATCGTGGTCAGCCTGATCGGCTTTGCGCGCCTGTACCTGGGCGCGCACTGGCTGAGCGATGTCATCGGCGGCATGCTGTTCGGCACCTTCTGGCTGCTGGTGCTGGGCATCGCCTACCGCCGCCGCTTCAACCGCTCGTTCTGGGTAAAGCCGGTGGCATGGCTGTTCTACGGCGTCTTCGTGGTGGCGGCGATGTGGTACGCGCCGCGCAACATCGCCATCAAGCTGGAACGCTTCGAGCCGACCCTGCCGGCGCCGCTGGCGATGGACGCGCAGGCCTGGTGGCAGCACGACTGGGCGAAGCTGCCGGCGCGTCGCAACGAATTCGACGATGACCAGCGCTGGCCACTGGACGTGCAGGTGGCCGGTCCGTTGCCGCCGCTGCAGGCGCAGCTGGAAGCGCGCGGCTGGCAGGTACAGGCCCAGGCCGGCTGGCAGGAAGCGCTGCTGATGCTGGACAAGAACACCGGCGCCAATGAACTGCCGGTACTGCCGGCGACACTGGATACGCGCGTTGAAGCGCTGCTGATGGTGCGCCAGGGCGCGCAGGCCGACGAGCGTTACGTACTGCGCTTGTGGCAGGCGCCGGCGCAGCTGCAGCCGGGCGACACCCCGTTGTGGCTGGGCAGCGCACAGACCCTGCGCTACGAGCGCCACTTCCAGTGGATCGGCATGTGGCACCCGGTGCGAGGCATCGACCCGGCGTTGAATGCGGTCAAGGAAGCGGTGCAGTCGTTGCCGCAGCGCGAGGATGTGCAGCCGGAGACCGGGCTGCCGGTACTGCGGTTGAAGACCGCCACGCCGTAACGAAGCCGCCGGGCATGGCCCGGCGCGACTGCTCCGCTCTGGTAGTCGCCAACCTTGGTTGGCGCTTTCGGGAAAGGCTGCCAACCACGGTTGGCATCTACCGACGACGCCGGGTCATGCCCGGCGAGCACGACGGCCGGTTTTTACGGCATCCAGCCCAGCAGCTGCTGCAGGCGCTGGTGCGGGTCGTCCAGCTGCAGCAGTTGCAGGCGCTGCTGTTCGCTCAGCGGCAGCAGCTCGGCCAGCCGCCAGCTGACCCAGCTGGCCTGGTCCATCAAGGCCGGCGAGGCCGGTGCGAACGCCGTGCCCGCCTGCTCGATGATGTGGTCCAGTACCGTCGCCAGCAGCGCATGCTGCGGACGCAGTTCGTCATCGGGATCCTCATCGCACCAGCGCACATCGGCAACCACCAGCCCGTTGTCGCGCACGCGCGTGCGCTCGACGTGGAAACGACGGGTGCCGCGCAATCGCAGCTGCAGCACGCCATCGGCACCGACATCGAAATCCTCGATCTTCACCTGCACGCCGAAGGCGGCCGGCGTTGCAGGCGCTCCCACTTCGTTTCCTTCCAGGATCAGGCAGACACCGAAACCTTCACCGCTGCGGCCGGTTTCGCGCACCAGATCCAGGTAGCGTGGCTCGAAGACCCGCAGGCCGATGGCCGCGCCCGGCAGCAGCGTCGTATGCAGCGGGAACAGCGGCAGCGAACCCTCACTGCTCATCGTGCCTGCAGCCCTGCAAGGAAGCGGCGCGGCGCGCCGTCGAAGCCGCCGTTGGACATGAACACCACATGGTCGCCGCTGCGCACGTCGGCMTGCAGCTGCGCCAACAGCGCATCGGTGTCGGCCACAGCATGCGCCTGTCCGCGCACCGCCGCGATCACCGCTGCCGCATCCCAGGCCAGCTCCGGGCGGTGCAGGAACACCACCTCATCGGCGAGTGCCAAGGACGGTGCCAGTGCTTGTGCGTGAGCGCCCAACCGCATCGAATTGCTGCGCGGCTCCATCGCCACCACGATGCGGGCATCACCGACCCTGGCACGCAGCCCTTCGAGGGTCGTCGCAATCGCGGTCGGGTGATGGGCGAAGTCGTCGTAGACGGTGATGCCATCGTGGTTGCCGATCACTTCCATGCGCCGCTTGACGCTGCGGAAGCGCGCCAGCGCCGGGATCACCTCGGCCGGCGCGACACCCACGGCGTGCGCAGCGGCCAGCGCAGCCAGGCCATTGAGCACATTGTGCCGGCCCAGCAGCGACCAGTGCACATCACCCAGCGCCTGCCCGCGATGATGGACGCGGAACGCGCTGCCATCGGCGGCCAACAGCTCGGCATGCCATTCCAGCGCGGGGTCGAAGCCGAAGCGTTCGACCGGGGTCCAGCAGCCCATCGCCAGCACTTCGGCCAGGTGCGCGTCTTCGCCATTGACGATCAGGCGGCCGCGCGCCGGCACGGTACGCACCAGGTGATGGAACTGGCGCTGGATCGCCGCCACGTCGGGGAAGATGTCGGCGTGGTCGTATTCAAGGTTGTTGAGGATCGCCACCAGCGGCCGGTAGTGCACGAACTTGCTGCGCTTGTCGAAGAACGCGGTGTCGTACTCGTCGGCTTCGACAACGAACTCGCGGCCCTGGCCCAAGCGGGCGGACACGCCGAAGTCCTCGGCCACGCCGCCGATCAGGAAGCCGGGGGAGCGACCGGCATTCTCCAGCAGCCAGGTCAGGATGGTGGTGGTGGTGGTTTTTCCATGGGTACCGGCCACGGCCAGGGTGTCACGGCCCGGCAGGACCTGCTCGGACAGCCACTGGGCGCCGGAAATGTAGCGCTGGCCTACGTCCAGGACCGCTTCGACGGCAGGATTGCCGCGCGACAGCGCGTTGCCGATCACCACCTGCCCGGTGCCCTCCGGCACGCTGTCGGCGCGGTAGCCCTGGTCCAGGGTGATGCCCAGCTGCTCGAGCTGGGTCGACATCGGCGGATAGATGGCCTGGTCGCTGCCACTGACCGTATGGCCCAGTTCCCGCGCCAGGGCGGCCACGCCACCCATGAAGGTGCCGGCGATTGCAAGGATATGTACGCTGCTCATGACCGGGGATTGTGACCGATCACGGCTGTATAGGGCCATTGTCAGCACCGGGGTAAGAGAACCCCTACAGCTGCTGTGAGAAAACTCCAGCCACATGTCAGGGAATTCCTGATAGCGATGTTCTGTGAACCCGGACACAATTCAGGATGCCAGCCGCAGTACCCGAACCGGTCCTACTCCCCAAGAGGCCATCCCCAAGGGAGCTCATGCTGTGGGGGCCCTGAGCAAGCCCTTTGCTGGCACCTATGAAACGAAACAGGCCTGATCCTCGCGGATCAGGCCTGTTTTTTTGCGCCTGCGGTGGCCGGCATAAACCGGCCACGAGGGTCAGCGCTTGATCGCCGCCAGGATGCGGGCTTCGATCTCGTCCAGTTCGCCGACGCCATCGACGCGGGCCAGGGTGCCCCGGCCGGCGTAGAAGTCCACCACCGGAGCAGTCTGCTCGGTGTAGACCTGCAGGCGCTTGCGCACCGATTCCGGATTGTCGTCGGCGCGGCCCTGCTCCTGCGCACGGCCGGCGATGCGCTCGACCAGCAGTTCGGTGGCCACGTCCAGCTGCACCACGGCATCCAGCGGCTGGCCGATCTCGGCCAGCATGCCGTCCAGCGCGTTGGCCTGGGCCACATTGCGCGGATAGCCGTCAAGAATGAAGCCCTTGGCGACATCGGCCTGGGCCAGGCGCGACTTCAGCATGCCCAGCAGGATCTCATCGGACACCAGGTTGCCGGCATCCATCACCGACTTGGCCTGCTTGCCCAGCTCCGAGCCGGCGGCAATTTCAGCGCGCAGCATGTCGCCGGTGGAAATGTGGGCGATCTCGAGCTTTTCCTTCAGGCGCGTCGCCTGTGTCCCCTTGCCCGAACCGGGCGGTCCCAACAGAACCAATCGCATTGACCTGACTCCAACGTGTTGAAAATAAAGAAGGTTCGCGCCCCGGACGGTCCGGTATCGCTGCACCGCAATAGCGCCACTTTAGCGCATCCGGGTAATGTCCCTGCAATGTCCCCTCCCCCGAACAGGTAGAAGCATGCGCAATGGCACCCTCCTTTACGCCCAGTCCGGCGGCGTCACCGCCGTCATCAACGCCACTGCCGCGGCGGTGATCGAACAGGCCCGCGCCAAGGGAATCAAGGTCCTGGCTGCGCGCAACGGCATCCTAGGCGCCCTGCGCGAGGAGCTGATCGACACCAGCAAGGAGAGTGCTGCGGCCATCCGCGCCCTGGCCCACACCCCCGGCGGCGCGTTCGGCTCGTGCCGGGTCAAGCTGAAATCGCTGGAGGCCGACCGTGCCCGTTACGACCGCCTGCTGGAGGTCCTGCGCGCCCATGACGTGCGCTGGTTCCTCTACAACGGCGGCAACGACTCGGCCGACACCGCACTGAAGGTGTCGCAGCTGGCAAAAAGCTCCGGCTACGACCTGACCTGCATCGGCGTGCCCAAGACCATCGACAACGATCTGGCGGTGACCGACACCTGCCCCGGCTTCGGCTCGGCGGCCAAGTACACGGCCGTGTCCGTGCGCGAAGCGGCGTTGGACGTGGCCGCGATGGCCGAGACCTCCACCCGCGTCTTCATCTACGAGGCGATGGGCCGCCACGCCGGCTGGCTGGCCGCGGCCGCCGGCCTGGCCGGCACCGGCGAGGACGACGCCCCGCACATCATCCTGCTGCCCGAGCGCGCCTATGACGAGGCCGCGTTCCTGGCCAAGGTCAAGGCCGTGGTCGCGCGCGTGGGCTACTGCGTGGTGGTGGCGTCGGAAGGCATCGCCACCGCCGATGGCCGCTTCGTCGCCGACGCCGGCGGCGGCAAGGACTCCTTCGGCCATTCGCAGCTGGGCGGCGTGGCCGCGCATCTGGCCGGGCGGGTCAAGGACCAGTTGGAGCTGAAGGTGCACTGGGCCCTGCCCGACTACCTGCAGCGCTCAGCCCGCCACCTGGCCAGCAAAACCGACTGGGAACAGGCCCAGGCGGTCGGCAAGGCCGCGGTGCAGCTGGCGCTGAAGGGCCAGAACGGGGTGATGCCGGTGATCGTGCGCAGCAGCGATGCACCGTATCGCTGGAAGATCGAAGCCGCACCGCTGTCGAAGATTGCCAACCACGAGAAGAAGATGCCGGCCAGCTTCATCCGTCGCGATGGATTCGGCATCACGGCCAAGGCGCGCGCCTACCTGCAGCCGTTGATCAAGGGCGAAGCACCGTTGCCCTACGGTAGCGATGGCCTGCCCAAGTACGTGACGCTGAAGAACGTGGCGGTGAAGCAGAAGCTGCCTGCGTTCGAAGGCTGACCCCCTCCGTCCCCTTTTTGCGAGGAATGCCATGGCGTTGCGTGTTGTTCGACTTGGCTCAGCGCGCGCGCCCGGTGAAGGCCTGCGCATCGGCACCGTGCGGCGCCCGCCGCGCGGTGTGCCGCGCAGCGAATTTGCCCGGCAGGACTGGTACGACGTGTGGTTCCCGACGCTGTCCCCCAGCGCGGAGCTGGTGAAACAGGCGCATGAGGCGAAGAGCGCCGCCGACTGGACGGCGTTCTTCCGTCACTACAACGCCGAAATGAAGGCGCCCGATGCAGCGCATGCGCTGGACCTGCTCGCAGCGCTGTCGCAGCACAGCGATATCGCGGTGGGCTGCTATTGCGAGGACGAGGCGCATTGCCACCGGTCGGCGCTGCGCGATCTTCTGGTGGCGCGTGGGGCGAGGCTTGCGGAGTGATCGCGGGGTTGCCGGCCAGCGGCCGGCACTACCCAGGTCTTACACCCAGTAGATCCACGCCATGCGTGGATGCTCGGCCTCAATTGCAGGCTTTGCCCAGGTCTCCCTCCCAGTAGATCCACGCCATGCGTGGATGCCTGGCCTCAATTGCAGGCTTTGCCCAGGTCTCCCATCCAGTAGATCCACGCCATGCGTGGATGCTTGGCCTCAATTGCAGGCTTTGCCCAGGTCTCCCTCCCAGTAGATCCACGCCATGCGTGGATGCCCGGCCTCAATTGCAGGCTTTGCCTGCCATCTGCAGCTGCGCGGCGAACATCGTCACCTGCGGGATCTTGCCGGCAGCGGCCTGCTTCTTGGCTTCCTCCAGATAGATGCGCGACTGTCCCTGCCCATCCAGCGCCTGGGCGTTGTTCACCGGCAGACGCCACACGCGCACCACCGCCTGCTGCGCCGGGCAGGCGGCATTCGGAACACGGATCACATCATTGAGTTTCCAGCCCTTGTCCGCACTCGGTTGCGCCTTGCTGTAGTCGACAAAGCGGGCACGCGGCTGGCACTGCTCGCTGGTGCGCACCGCCGAGAAACGATAGGGCTCCGCCGCCTGGCCAGTGAACGCGCCTTCCAGGCGGGCACAGGCTTCGGGAATCTGCCGCAGCGTGTGCACCGCGCCGACCGCTTGTGGTGCACCCACCGCTCGCTGCAGTTCCGGTGCTTCCGCCGCGAAGGCAGGCAGGGCCGGGGCCAGAACGGCAAGCATCAACAGGGACAGGCGCATGGGGATTCTCCGACGGGACTGCGCGCAGGCTTGCAGAGGTTGGCTTAACGGGGTGCAAAGGTGGCGATGGGGACGACGGATATCGCGTCGTTGCAGCAACCGCTGCGCTCGACGGGCGCGGCCTGGCGCTACCATCCGGGCGCGGGTGCACGCATACTGCGGACACCAGGGAATGCTGAACACCGCCATACGTCGGACGACCACCAAGGTCGGTACGGGTTGGTTCCAGGCTGCAGCCCGTCGTCCCCCTCGTGGTGCCGTTCATCGCCACTGGATGCTTGTCCATCCATTCTGCGGAGGGGTCTAATGCTGGAACGTCACGGGCTGTCATTGGCGCTGGGCTGCGCCATTCTCGCGATCCTGTACGGAATCGTCTCGGCGCGCTGGATCCTGCGCCAACCCACCGGCAATGAACGCATGGTCGCCATCGCCACGGCCATCCAGGAAGGCGCGCGCGCCTACCTCAACCGCCAGTACCTGACCATCGGCATCGCCGGCGTGGTGCTGTTCGTGCTGGTCGGCATCTTCCTGAGCTGGTACACCGCGGTCGGCTTCGCAGTCGGTGCGGTGCTGTCCGGTGCAGCGGGCTACATCGGCATGAACGTGTCGGTGCGCGCCAACGTACGCACCGCAGAGGCGGCGCGCCACGGCATCAGCGCGGCAATGGACGTGGCSTTYCGCGGCGGYGCGATCACCGGCATGCTGGTGGTCGGCCTGGGCCTGCTCGGCGTGGCCGGCTACTACGCGTTGCTGCTGCGCATGGGCCTGCCGATGGAACAGGCACTGCATGCACTGGTCGGCCTGGCCTTCGGCTCATCGCTGATCTCGATCTTCGCGCGCCTGGGCGGCGGCATCTTCACCAAGGGGGCCGATGTCGGCGCCGATCTGGTCGGCAAGGTCGAAGCAGGCATTCCCGAGGACGACCCGCGCAACCCGGCGGTGATCGCCGACAACGTSGGCGACAACGTSGGCGACTGCGCCGGCATGGCCGCCGACCTGTTYGAAACCTATGCGGTCACCGTAATCGCCACCATGCTGCTGGGCAGCCTGATGCTGGCCGAGGCCGGCGCCAATGCGGTGCTGTATCCGCTGGTGCTGGGCGGTGTTTCGATCATCGCTTCGATCATCGGCGCGCTGTTTGTGAAGGTGAAGCCCGGTGGCTCGATCATGGGCGCGCTGTACAAGGGCGTGATTGTCTCCGGTGTGCTGGCAGCGATCGCGTTCTATCCGATCACCACAGGACTGATGGCGGACAACGTGTACGGGCCGATGGCGCTGTATGGCTGTGCGCTGATCGGCCTGGTATTGACCGGCCTGATCGTGTGGATCACCGAGTACTACACCGGTACTCAGTACAAGCCGGTGCAGCATGTGGCACAGGCCTCGACCACCGGCCATGGCACCAACATCATCGCCGGCCTCGGCATCTCGATGAAGTCCACCGCCCTGCCGGTGATCGCCGTCTGCGCGGCGATCTGGGGCGCGCACGCGCTGGCCGGTTTGTACGGCATCGCCATCGCCGCCACCGCAATGCTGTCGATGGCGGGCATGATCGTCGCACTCGATGCCTACGGGCCGATCACCGACAACGCTGGTGGCATCGCCGAGATGGCAGAGCTGCCTTCGGAGATCCGCGACATCACCGATCCGCTGGATGCGGTGGGCAACACCACCAAGGCGGTCACCAAGGGCTATGCCATCGGTTCGGCAGCACTGGCCGCGCTGGTGTTGTTCGCCGACTACACGCACAACCTGCAGGCGGCCAATCCCGGCCAGGAGTTCCGCTTCGACCTCAGCGACCACACGGTGATCATCGGCCTGCTGATCGGTGGCCTGATTCCGTACCTGTTCGGTGCGATGGCGATGGAAGCGGTCGGTCGCGCGGCCGGCGCGGTCGTGGAGGAAGTGCGGCGGCAGTTCCGCGAGATTCCCGGCATCATGCAGGGCACCGCCAAGCCGCAGTACGACAAGGCGGTGGACATGCTGACCCGCTCGGCGATCCGCGAAATGATCGTACCGTCGCTGCTGCCGGTGGCCGTGCCGGTGGTGGTCGGCCTGCTGCTGGGGCCACGCGCGCTGGGTGGGCTGCTGATCGGCACGATCGTCACCGGGCTGTTCGTGGCCATTTCGATGACCACCGGCGGCGGTGCCTGGGACAACGCCAAGAAGTACATCGAGGATGGCCACTTCGGCGGCAAGGGCAGCGAAGCGCACAAGGCAGCGGTGACCGGCGACACGGTCGGTGACCCGTACAAGGACACCGCCGGCCCGGCGATCAACCCGCTGATCAAGATCATCAACATCGTGGCGCTGCTGCTGGTGCCGTTGCTGTAGATCCACGCCATGCGTGGATGGCGGCTCCGATGGGGTCGCCTCCGATGGGGTCAGAGCCCTTTCCTGTGGAAAGGGATCCGACCCCGCCGAGGATCACCGCCCGCGCAGGAAGAACGCGACGGGCACCATCACCTCCACCGGGTCGCCGGCCACATCGGCCGGCGGCGCCGGCACCGGGCTGGCGCGCTGCACCGTGTCCAGCGTCTCCTGGTCGAGCAGTGCGAAGCCACTGCTGCGCTCGATGCGCGGCGCCGATACACGGCCGTCGCGGGCAACGGCAAAGCGCACATAGGCCACGCCCTGCTGGCGCAACCGTTCGGACTGGCGTGGATAGCGCCGATGCTGTTGCAGGTGTCCCAGCAGCACCCCCTGCCAGGTGGCCTTGGCACTGCTGCGTTCGCCGGCCGTGGTACGCGGTGCGGCGTAGCTCGCTGCGGCCTGGGCAGGAACGTCCGGCGGCGCCAGCGTGCGATCGATGTTGCTGTCCGCCGCTTCCTCTGCCGGTTCCGCAGGTGGCTCGGCCGGGGCCGCCAGTTCGCCTTGGGGCAGCACCGGCGCCTTGATCTGTTCTTGTTGCCTGGGCACGGTCACGCGCCGCTGCTGCTCCTGCTGCAGCGGTCCGGCCGGCAGCGCGCGCGGCGGTACCGGTGGGGCCTGTGCGGCGGGAGCCAGTTCCAGCATCAAGGCGGCAGGAGGTGCCGCTGCCACGACCGGCGGCGTACGCGATGCCCACCACCACGCCGTAGCGATCAGCACCGCATGGGCCAGCAGCACGATTGCCAGGCTGGTTGCCCAGCGCTGCAGCCCGCTCATCGTGCGCCCTGCTCCAACCCGACCAGGGCGACCTTCAGGTAACCGGCACTGCGCAACGCATCCAGCGTCGCCATCAGGTCTCCATAGGAGACCCGCTGATCGGCACGCAGATAGAGGCGCTGCGACGTATCGCCATGCGTTGCCGAGCGCAGCGCAGAGGCGAGGCCATCGCGTGCCACCGGCGCCTCGCCCACCCGCAGCGACAGATCGGCCTGCACGGTCACATACACCGGCGCATTTTCTGCCGGCGCCGCCTGCGCACTGCTGGCAGGAAGCTGCACCGGCACCGACACCGTGGCCAGCGGCGCGGCCACCATGAAGATGATCAGCAGCACCAGCATCACGTCGATGAAGGGCGTGACATTGATCTCGTGAGCTTCTTCCGGGGTGTCATCGCGTGTGGATGCGGTCCTGATCGCCATGGCGTGCCTCAGTTCACTGCACGCAGCGTGCCTGTCGGCGCCCGGCGTGCAGCCCGATCCAGATCACGCGACACCAGCTGCTGCACAGCCGCGGAAAGATCGCCCAGCAGGCCGCGCAGGCCTGCCAGCACCCGAGTGAAGTGGTTGTAGACCAGTACCGCCGGGATCGCCGCGACCAGACCGAGCGCTGTAGCCAGCAGCGCCTCGGCAATACCTGGCGCCACCACGGCAAGGTTGGTGGTATTGCTGTGGGCGATGCCGATGAAGCTGTTCATGATGCCCCACACGGTGCCGAACAGGCCTACGAACGGCGCCACCGCGCCAATGCTGGCAAGCACGCCGATGCCACGACGCTGGTTGCGTGCGGTCTCCAGTTCCAGGCGCTCCAGTCGTGATGCCACCCGCTCCTTGATCCCCTCGCGGTGATCAAGTTCCTGCGACAGATGCAGTTCGGTGCGCGCGGCATCCAGCATGGCTGCGGCGATGTTCTGCTGCAGTGCGGGCTCGCCGCCTGCGACCGGCAGGCTGGGTGCCGACAGCAGCACGCTTCGCGCCAGGCGCAACGCGCGTGCCTGCCGGGCCAGTTCCCAGCCCTTGGCCAGCAGCACGGTCCAGGTGGCCAGCGAGGCCACGGCCAAGGCGATCATCACGCCCTTCACCACCACATCGGCGGCCAGGTACATGCCCCAGGGGGTCAGTGCGGGGGCGGCCATGGGAGCCAGATCAGCAGGCAGCATCGTCGGAGGTTCCATTGGAATCGGTAGAAGTAGTGCGACGGCGGGCAGCGCGCGGATCGGTGGCGTCGTCCACGCCCACCAGCGGCGCTGGATCGAAACGGGGCGCCGGTCGACTCAGGACATAACCGGCACTGACCGCAAAGAACAGTCCCACGCCCAGCAGCAGACGCCAGGACGGGTGTGCGCCCCAGCAGAACATCGCGAATCCCACCGCCATGCCGGCGCTGGCAAACGCCTTGCCTTTGCGCGATACCGCGCCCTGCTCACGCCACAGGCGCAGCGACGGACCGTAGCGCGGATGGGAAAGCAGCCGCTGTTCGAACCTGGGCGAACTGCGTGCGAAGCAGCCCACCGCCAGGATCAGGAAAATGGTGGTCGGCATGACCGGCAGCAGTGCGCCGATCACCCCCAGCGCGACCATCAACCAGCCGAGCACGAACCAGAGCCAGCGCATCAATCGCGCGCCAGCGGGCGGTGCAGGGACATCAGGAGAACTCCACTTCGACATGGCCGTGCACGCTGCGGAACGCGGCATCGGCGGCATCGATCACTTCCTGTTCCTGTGCCGGCGACAGCACCACTGCATCGAGAGCAGCAGTGAATTCGCGCCAATGCCGCGCGGCCCCATCGGGATGTGCCGCCAGGTGACGAGCACCAAAGTTCCGATCCAGGCCGAGTGCAGCGGCCATCTTGTAGAGCACGGTGCCGCCCAGGTTGGAACCTTCGGCAACATACAACCAGCCCAACGCGGCCGGCAGCGGCAGGTCGTCGCGGAGGGCCGCGATGTCCTCGCCCGGCAGCGCCTGCTCCAGGTCCTGCAGGTCGCAGCGCACCTGCTGCAGGCGGCGACGCTCCGCCAGGTCCGGCAGCAATGCGTCCAGCGCAGGGCTTGCGTACAACGCGTCGATGCTGCGGTGGAAGCGGTACTGCACGCGCAGGAAGCGAGCGAAATTGCGGCGGTCGGCGAAGATGTCGCCGGCCATGATGCGCTTGTCGAGGGCGCCATGGCTGTCACGGGTGGCGGCCTTCAGCCGCACGCTGCGGCTGTCTTCGAGGGATGTCTGAACGGTCATCGGGAGTGCCAGGGAAAGCGTCCCCCTGTAGACGATCCTGGCGAGGGTTCCCCCAACCCTGCTTGCGTCGATAATGCAGGTTCCTTTCCATTGCCAGGGCACCACCGATGATCACCACCGAACCGCGCATGACCAACCTGTTCCTGCAGCTGGGCCTGGATGCCAGTGCCGAGGGCATTGCCCGGTTCATCGCCGACCATCAGCTGGCCGCCGGCGTGGAAGTGGCCGATGCCCCGTACTGGAACGAAGCCCAACGCCAGTTCCTGGCCGAATCGCTGCAGGCCGATGCGGCATGGACCACCGTGGTGGACGAACTGAATGAAGCGCTGCACGAAGCGGCGGTGAAGGCCGCGACCGGGCTGTAAGCGCCAGGCGGCAGCGCCGGGCATGGCCCGGCGCCCCCCCCAGTAGATCCACGCCATGCGTGGATGACCGGACCCGATGGGGCCAGGTCCCTTTCCGCGGGAAAGGGATCCGCCCCCTCCACCGGTGCAAGCGTGGAGGGTTGATCAATACCGCCAGGTAAAGGCCAGTCGCGCAGTCCGCCCAGGTGCGGGCATCACGCCCAGCGCCAGCGGATCCAGGTAGTAGCGGTCGGTCACGTTGTCCACGTTCGCTTCCACCGACAGCTGGTCGTTGAAGCTCCAGCTCGCAAACAGATCCACCAGCGTGGTCGGCCGGTACAGCTGCTGGATCGCCGACAGGCCGACGTTCCATTCCTTGTCCAGCTTGCTGATCGGGCCGGCGTTGTGGACCACGCGGGTGCCGAAGGTCAGCCGCTCGTCGAACAGGCGCGAGCCCAGGGTCAGGTTGATCATGTAGCGCGGCGGGTTCTGGGTGTTGCTGTAGGAGCCTTCGAAACCACCATCCACGCAGTCCGGCGTGCCGACCAGTTCCTCGATCCTGCGCTGGACACCGTAGGCGCGGCGTTCGGCCGCGATGTCCGGTGCGCAGGTCTTGGCCTTGAAGTAGTAGTGCGCCGACAGATCGGCAAATACCTTGCCGCTGTCATAGCTGGACTGGAACTCCATGCCCGACACCTTGAAGCGGTCGACGTTGCGGATCAGTCCGGCCGACAAGGTGCGGTAGTCGCGGGTGATCAGGTCATCGATGCGGGTATCGAAGTAGGCCAGCTTCAGCGCCAGGCGGTCACCGGCAGTGAACAGGTCGTGCTGGATCGTGCTCGCGCCCAGTTCCCAGCTGTGCGCACGCTCGGGCTTGAGTTCATCCACCGGCTTGGCCGCGGTGAACAGGCCGAGCGTGGTTTCGAACAGGCTCGGCAGCTTGGTGCCTTCTGCGTACTTCAGGTAGACCATGCTGTCTTCGCTGAAACGGAAGGCCACGCTGGCGGTCGGCGAGAACGCGCTGTCACGACGGCGGATCGGCTGGGACCAGGTCCAGCTCACCGGTACCTTCAGGTCCTCCGCGGCGTCAGCGTCATGGAAGTTCCAGCCACCGATGTCACCGACGGTGCCCTTCTTGTACGGGGAGGCCAGCAGCGACTCCTGGGTGAAGTTGCCGTTGGCGTCCGGATACCAGTTCAACAGGGCAATGCGCTTGGCCCGCCACGACGGCAGCTTGGGATTGCCGTTGAGCAGTTCGGTGTAGCGGTATTGACCCTGCACTTCGTATCCGTCCGGCGTGGCCAGGCGGTTGCGGTCATGCACGTCCACGCGGTTCCAGCGCCCACCCAGCAGCATCTCCCAGTGTTCGTCCGGTGCCCACTTCAGCGATGCCACCGCACTGTATTCCTTGCGCTCGGCATTGCGCAGGAAGCGGTTGTTGACCAGGTCGTCGTGCATGATCGGCCCGGAGCTGCCCGGGGCGATGTCCTCGTCGCTGTAGGACAGGCCGTAATCGAGGGTGAAGCGGCCGGCACTGCCGTCCAACACCGAGGTGTTGCTGGCGTCCAGGCCGAAGCGCTTCTGCCGCAACGGGTTGCGGTAGGCATCCTTGTAGCCGGGATTGCCACTGAAGCTGGGTGCGTCGTACCACTCGGTGCGGCGATCGAAGTACCAGGGGGTGATGCCGGTCAGGCTGTTGTACATCACGCTGTCGGCGTCGGTGTACCACGCGTTGACGCGCAGGTCGATCAGCTCGCTGTCCGGGTTGAACCGGTAGCGCAGGCTGTAGCTGTCCATGTCCACATGGCCCGGGTCCCACTGCGGCACGCGGTCGCGGTCGACGCGGATGATCTGCGACGCCATGATCTCGCCCGCACTACCTTCGTAACGACGATAGCCCGCTTCCAGCGTCTGCGCGTCGTCGATGCGCCAGGTGCCCTTGAGCAGGGTCGACTTCGAGCGCGAGGAAGTGTTGAACACTTCGGTGCGTGGCGGATTCAGCGGCGCCAGCGTGCGACGGGTCTGCGGAAAGTCGTCATAGCCGTGCTTGCCGGAGAAGTAGTTGCCRTTGTCGCGGTATGCATAGGCGGCCACCAGGTCGAAGCGGTCCCAGTGACCGGCAGCGGCCAYGTTGAAGAACTGGCTGCCGGTGGCACTACGATCGCTGCGCGGCGCGGCTTCGTAGCCGGGCAGGTTGTTGGCGCTGCCGTTGGCCAGCCCCCCGCGCACGCGCACGCCGACATCACGCCCCTCGCGCAGCACGTCATCGACATTCAGCGTTTCCATTTCGACCACGCCACCGATGCCGCCGGAGGCATTGGCCTGCAGGCTCGGGCCCTTGGTGATGGTCAGGCGCGAGATCAGGTCCGGGTCGAGATAGGTGCGCTGCGACTGGCCGGCATAGCCACGGTAGGTGTCCATGCTGGACTGGCCACCGTCGATGATGACCGGCACCCGGCTCTGGCCCTGGATGCCGCGGATGTTGACGTCGAAGCCGTTGCCCACGCGCGGATCGCCCGCAGTGACACCGGCCACGCCTTTGACGATGTCGCCGTTGGACGTGCCGCGGAAACGCTCCAGCGCGACGCGGCCGATGGTGGTGGTCGACCCCACGCTGCGGTAGCTGTCGAGCAGGCGCGCTTCATCGCTGACCGCACCGCCCTGCACGCGGTCTCCGGCCACGCTGAGGGTATCGGTGACGATCACGCCGCCCGTCTGTCCCGCCGCAGCGACCTCCAGCGTGACCGCATCGGCGCTTACCCGGCGCACGCTCAGGCCGCTGCCGCGCAGCAGGCGGGCGAGGGCCTCGTCGGCTGACAGCGTGCCACTGACCGGTTGCGAGATCACGCCCTTGGCCAGCGTGCTCGGATAGACCACCTGCACACCGGACTGGCGCATGTAGGCGCGCAGTGCATCGTCCAGCGGTTGGTCGGGAATATCAAAGTGCTGTGCCGCTGCCGGAGCAGCGCTGCTGGACTGCGCCATCACGGCGGGGGCGGCGGTTGCCAGGCCGGCGGCCAGCAACGCGATGCACAGACGGGACGGGCGCGGTGCGCGGCCCGGGCGGCGGAATTCGTACATGGGGGAACCTGTCAGAGAAGCGTGGCCGCGGGCGCGGCATCATCCGCGCATGCGCGGACCCAACGACGTACGTGGCGGCGGCGGGTACGTTCGTGGATGAGACGAGTGGGGGCGCGCTTTCCCCAAGACCGATGCGTTGCATCCGCTGCATCCGCGCCTGGCGCGGTACTACCGGTACACGATCGCCACGCCCAGCGGCAGGCGGGTGACCTGCAGGCCGGCGGTGGCCGCCAGTGCATCCAGTGCCTGCTCCGGATGATCGACGCGCAGCGCCGCGCTCACGGCTGGAATCGTGGAAAGATCGCCGCGCACGAAGGTCGGCCCTGCGCGATAGCGGCCGACCGCGTGCACGGCGTCGGCCACACTGGCCTGCTCCAGCAGCAGTTCGCCCTTGCGCCAGGCGCCGACGCCGTCCGCAGCAATGTCAGCCARGCGCTGCACGCCTCGGTGCTCGCCATAGCTGGCACGTTGCCCCACCTRCAGATAGGTCCAGCCGCCATCGACAGGACTGGCCACACGTACCCGGCCCTGCCCGACTTCGGTCTCCACCCCGGCCGCAACGTGGGCGACCGTGAAAGCTGTGGAGATGTCTTCCACTACACCGTTGCCAGCAGCAACGCTGAATCGCCTCTGCGCATCGGGCGCCACGTCGAACCAGGCGCGGCCACGCAGCAGTTCAACACGACGGCGCTGGTCATCGAAGTGCACGGCGATCGCGCTGTCGGCATCGAGCACGGCGCGGCTGCCATCGGGCAGATGCACATCCTGCACCCGGTGGTCGCTGCGATGATCCGCCTGCAGGCGCAGCCAGGCATCGGGCCAGGCCACCAGCACCGCCAGCGCAGCGGCCGTGGCCATGGCCCAGCGCAGCCGCCGCGGACGGCGCGCTGCCTGCCTAGGTTCGGTGGCGGCCGGGCGCGGGCCCACACTGCGCCACAGCATGCGCTCATGCTCGAACGAACGCCGATTCGCGGGCTCGGCCAGCCACTGCTCGAACGCGTCCATGCGCGCGTCGCTGATATCGCCGGACGCCAGGCACACGATCCAGTCCCTGGCCTGTTCGGCCACGGCATCATCGGCGGTGCTGCGGGGTGTCGGGGGCGGGCTCATCGGCTGGCAGGGGACACGGTCAGAGGTGGGCGGACGGACTAGAGCGCATGGGGGGCCTGCGAATCAAGACGCATGGCGGGTGTGCGCCCCCAAGCCGGATCGTTCATCGGCCACTGCGCGCCCAGGCAAGCCGCTGCAGCGCGGTGCGTACGTGGTTCTCCACCGTGGTCACCGACACACCGAGGCGCCGGGCGATGTCGGCCTGGGTAAGGCCCTGCAGGCGATTGAGATGAAAGATGGTGCGCGTCGGCTCGGGCAGGTGGCCGGCGGCATCAAGCACACGCTGCAGTTCATCCTGCGCCATCACCTGTTCCTCGGTGGAGATCTGCTCGTCCTCCTGCCACAGGTAGTGCTCGGCCAGCAGGCGGTTGCGGCGCGTCGATTCGCGGCCGTGGTCGGTGGCGAGGTTGATGGCCAATCGATAGAGATAGGCGCGCGGATTGTCGATGCCCTGGCTGCTGTCTACCCCACGCGCCTTGAACCAGACCGCCTGGATCACGTCTTCGGCCCCGCTGTCGCCGCCGAGGATGCGCTGCACGCGTCGCAGCAGTGCCGGTCGTTCGCGGATCAGCAGTTCGGTCAGGGTGAGGGCATTGGAGGACATGCGCGGAGCCAAGGGACGGACAGAACGGCGCGCATGCTACTCCGTTAATGCGAATAAATCACGTTTGCATTCGCAATCGTCGACGTCAAAGACAGTCTGTCAGCCCGCCATAGACGCTCGTGGTCGTACCGGGCAAGGGCGCGTGGATCGCCTCATCCCCGGAACCCACCTGCCAGACCTGCAGGAGCTGCTCCAACCGGGTTCCAGATGCCAGCGGCAGCACGCATGCATAGCTGCCAAGGTCGACATCGATCCGTCCTTCCTTACGCACCCAGGTATCGCTGCCGGCGAAGGTCCAGATACAACTGCCGACCACACCTGTCGCTCGCTCCACCGAACAGCGCAGGCGCATGGCCCACAGGTTGTAGTACTGCCCCTCGCAGAACGTGTCGCCGCAGACATCATCGAACCCGCGCACCAGCATCCGTTCGGCGGCCAGGAACCGCTCCCGGC
>NZ_JBFTOJ010000028.1:0-30798 GCF_056397905.1 Stenotrophomonas sp. 05L414_2 | reverse complement strand
GCGCTAGTGTTATCCAATTTCCGCTACTACGGACGGGAAATCGGCGACTTTTCCGTTTACCGAGGCGCCCTGCCCCACGGCCTCACTTTCGGCCAAGGCAGGAGCGACGTCTTGTCAATGTTTGGTGAACCGGAATGGACAAATCCAGAAAGCAGCCGCATGCGATGGAAATCCGGCAGCTACAGAATCCATGTGACATTCGACAAGACCGGAAAGCTAGCAATTGTCTCCGGAGGATTGCCGATCTAAGAGCACAACTCTGCGCAACGTTCTGTCGGCACCCAAGTCATGATGTCTGCCGACATCGAGCCACTCCCAGACCACGCCGTCGACATCGCCCTATCTCGCGACAGCTCATAACGAAAAACGCCCCCTTCCGGGAGCGTTTTTCTTGAATCTGGAGCGGGAAACGAGACTCGAACTCGCGACCTCAACCTTGGCAAGGTTGCGCTCTACCAACTGAGCTATTCCCGCTTGGGAGGCGAAATTCTACCTGTTCTGCGCAACGCGTCAAGGCCTTTTTTTCAGGCAGATCGAGAGGTCATGGAATGCGTCATCCACGCATGGCGTGGATCTACCGCAGGCCACATTCCAGGCGATCCACGCCATGCGTGGATGAGGGATCCCGCGAAGGCCCACACAGTGCATGCATGCCCAGTAGATCCACGCCATGCGTGGATGAGAGCAGCGACGGGGTCAGAGCCCTTTCCTGCGGAAAGGGATCCGACCCCGGTGCTCAGTTGCCCAGCTTCTTCTGCCGCGAACGCTCGCGCGCGGCGCGCTCGTCGTCACGCAGGCTGGGCCAGGCGGCGTGCAGGTACTGCAGGCCCGACCACAGGGTCAGCACCGCGGCAATGGCCAGGGTCCAGTCACCGATATGGAATACCGGCGGGCCCATCCAGATGTCGTCGACCGGCACGTTCGGCGCCACCGAATACAGCAGGCACAGCAGCGCGACCATCTGCGCGGTGGTCTTGACCTTGCCGATCATCGCCACCCGCACCTTGGCACGCTGGCCGAGTTCGGCCATCCACTCGCGCAGCGCCGACACCGCGATCTCGCGGCCGACGATCACCGCCGCCCAGAACGCCATCCACGGGGTCGGATGCCCCTGCACGATAAGGAACAGCGCCACCGCCACCATCAGCTTGTCCGCGACCGGGTCGAGGAAGGCGCCGAACGCCGACTCCAGGCCGTAGCGACGCGCGATCCAGCCATCGAGCCAGTCGGTGATCGCGGCCAGGCCGAAGATCGCCGCCGATGCGAAGTTGGTCCAGGTGTAGGGCAGGTAGAACACCAGCACCAGCACCGGGATCATCACGATCCGCAACAGGGTCAGCCAGGTGGGCAGGGTCAACGTCATGCGGCTTTATTCTCTCTCTACTCGGCCGGATCCGGCGCGGCCAACCCGTGCAGGTTAGCGTAGATGCGCGCTGCGAGGGCGTCATTGATGCCTTCCACCTTGGCAATTTCCGCTTCTCCGGCCGCTTTCAGGCCGACCAGACCGCCAAAATGCTTCAGCAGGCTGGCGCGCCGTCGCGGCCCGATGCCGGGGATGTCYTCCAGTTTGCTGGTCATCCGGGCCTTCTGCCGGCGCCCGCGATGGCCAGTGATGGCGAAGCGGTGTGCTTCATCGCGCACCTGCTGGATGAACTGCAGGGCGGGATCGGCCGCACCCGGGCGCAGTTCGCGGCCATCGGGCATCACCAGCGCTTCGTGGCCGGCACGGCGTTCCACGCCTTTGGCCACGCCCACCAGCAGCACGTCTTCCACGCCCAGATCGGCCAGCGCCGCCTGGGCCTGTGCCAGCTGGCCGGCGCCACCGTCGATCAGCAGCACATCCGGCAACACGCCCTGCTCTTCCACTGCACGGCGGAAGCGGCGGTCGATCGCCTGGCGCATCGCGGCGTAGTCATCGCCCGGCTCGATGCCACTGATGTTGAAGCGGCGGTACTGCGCGCGCACCGGGCCGGCCGCATCGAACACCACACAGGAGGCCACGGTGGCTTCGCCCATGGTGTGGCTGATGTCGAAGCACTCCACCCGCTTTACCGGTTCGGCCAGCCCCAGCATCACCCGCAGCGCTTCGCTGCGCGCGTGCTGCGCGGTGCGGCTGTTGATCTCGGTGGCCAGGGTCAACTGCGCGTTGCGGCTGGCCAGTTCCAGGTAGCCGGCGCGCTCGCCGCGGACGTTCCATTTCAACTGCACCTTGCGCTCGGCCGAGGCCGACAGCGCAGAACCGATCAGATCGGCATCGGGAATTTCGCGGTCAAGCAGGATCTCGCGCGGCGGCTCGAATTCGATGTAGTACTGCGAGACAAAGGCCGCCAGCACTTCATCCGGGCTTTCCTCGCCATTGGTGCGGGGAAAGAACGGGCGGGTGCCCAGGTTGCGGCCATCACGGAAGGCCAGCAGCATCACGCAGGCCTGCGAGCCCTGCATGGCCACCGCCAGCACGTCGAGGTCGGCCGCGCGACCGTCCACGTACTGGCGRGTCTGCATGCTGCGCAATGAAGTAATCAGGTCGCGCAGTCGCGCGGCCTGCTCGAATTCCAGCGCTTCGCTGGCCGCCTGCATCTGCTCGCCGAGCTCCCGGGTCAGCTCATCGCTCTTGCCTTCCAGGAACATCGCCGCGCGGCGCACCGACTCGGCGTAGTCCGCTGCCGGCACCAGTTCCACGCACGGCGCGCTGCAGCGTCCGATCTGATACTGCAGGCAGGGCCGCGAACGGTTGCGGAACACGCTGTCTTCGCAGCTGCGCAGCTTGAACAGTTTGTGCATCAGGTTCAGCGTCTCGCGCACCGCGGTGACGCCGGGATACGGCCCGAAATAGCGCCCGGGAATGGCACGCGGGCCACGATGCAGGGCGATGCGCGGCCAGTCTTCGCGGGTCAGCAGCACATGCGGATAGGTCTTGTCGTCGCGCAGGGACACGTTGTAGCGCGGCGACAGCGACTTGATCAGCTGGTTTTCCAGCAGCAGCGCTTCGGCTTCCGAGCGCGTTACGGTCACGTCCATGCGCACGATCTGCGAGAGCATCGACATGATGCGCGCGTTCTTCGGACTGCCGTTGAAATAGCTGCCCACGCGGTTGCGCAGCGCGCGGGCCTTGCCGACGTACAACAGCGTGTCGTCGGCCGCGTACATGCGGTACACGCCCGGGGCGGTACTCAGCTGGGCCGCGAATGCCTTGCCATCGAAGGTCGGGACAGGAACAACGGTCATTCGCTGATCGGCACTTCGCTAAGCACGCCGCTGTCAGGGTCCAGGCGCAGTACGGTGTGGGAATCGGTTTCGGCGATCCACACCGCGCCGGCACCGACGGCCAGGCCGGCCGGGCCATGCAGGCGCCGCGGCAAGGGCTGGGTGGTCAGTTCGCCGCCGCCCAGGCGCAACGTGCGCAGGCGGCCATTGCCGGTGTCGGCGATCCACAACAACGGGGCATCCGGGCTCAATGCGATCGCCTGCGGGAACTGCAGGCTGGCCTGCGCACGCGGGCCATCGTCCTCGCCGAAACGCCAGGTGCCCTGCCCGACCAGGGTCTGCACCAGGTCACCGCGCAACTGCAATGAACGGATCGAAGACCCCAGCGCATCGGCCACGTACAGCACCTGCTGGACCACGGCCACGGCGGTGGGCTGGGCGAACGCGGCCAGATGGCCACTACCGTCGCGCTCGTCGATGGCGCCGCTGCCGGCGCGCCACTGCAGGCTGCGCTGGCCGAGGTGGTAGCTCCAGATGCGGTTGTCGCCGGCCATGGCGATGTGCAGCTGGTTTTCGGCGATGGCCAGGCCAACCGGATGATCCAGCGACACCTGCCGTGGCTGCGTCACCGGCCCTTCCACGGGGGCGCCCGGACGGCCGTTGCCACACAGGGTGTCGACCAGGCCGGTCAGCAGGTTGATGCGGCGCACCGCATGATTGCCGGTGTCGGCCACGTACAGCGACTCGCGCTCCAGCGCCAGCGCCTGCGGCCGGTGGAAAGCGGCCTCGGCGAGGTTGCCGTCCATGAAGTCGGCGGTACCCAAGCCGAACTGACGCAGCACGCGGCCGCCATGACTGCATTCCAGGATGCGGTGGTGGCCGCTGTCGGCGATGTACAACCGTTCCTGGTTCACTGCCAGACCCATCGGGAATCGCAGCGCCTGGCGCGGTTCGGGGTGCAGCTCGCTGCCGCCACGCGARGGGGCGGACGGCGCACCCTCGCAGAGGGCATTCAGGGCCCGCTCCAGCTCGCCGGGCACGCCCTGGCCGATCAAGCGCTGCTGTTCGCGACCCTGCGCGTCCAGCAGCACCATCGTCGGCCAGGCGCTGACGCCGAAGCGGCGCCAGCCATCCCAATCGGCATCAAGCAGCACCGGCATGGTCAGTCCCTGGCGGCGCAGCAGTTTCAGCGCAGCCGTGGCATCACGCTCGAAGTCGAAGCGCGGCACCTGCAGCACCAGAGGTTGCAGCTTGCCGGGGTGGCGTGACAGCCACTGGCTGAACTCGGCCAGCCGTTGCGCGCTCCATGCGGAAGCCGCGTTGACGAACAACAGCGCGACCGGCCGGCCACGCAGTTCGGTCAGGGTGCAGGGCGCGGCATTGAGCCAGGCGGCGAACTCGGGCAGGTCCGGGACGGGCTGGATGTTCATGACCCGATTATGCYGGAGTCGGCGTGATGCAACAGGCGTGCCACGGTGCGTTCGGCAGCAGCGTCGACCAGCGACCAGACCTGTTCGAAATGATCGCTGCCACCGGTATAGGGATCGGGAATCGCACGTTCGCCCTGCCCGCCCGACCACGGCAGGTACAGCGCCAGGCGCTCGCGCTGGGTGGCAATGGCGAGGCGTGCGGCGTCACGCAGGTTGGCCTCGTCGGCGCACAGGATCCAGTCGAAAGCGTCGAAGTCCTGCCGCTGCAACTGCCGCGCGCGCAGGCTGCCAAGGTCCACCCCGTGTCCGGCCGCGCATGCAATGGCACGCCGGTCGGGTGGCTGGCCCACGTGCCAGTCGCCGGTACCGGCCGAATCGACCTGTACCCGCCCAGCCAGCGCCGAGGCATCCAGGCGGGCACGCAGCGCGCCTTCGGCCATCGGCGAGCGGCAGATGTTGCCGAGGCAGACGACCAGCAGCCTCATCGCGCGGCCATCGCCTGCAGCAGCGTTTCGGCGCGCTGCAGGTCTTCAGGGGTGTCGATGCCCGGCGGGAAGGGTTCGGGCGAGATCGCCACGGCAATCGGGTAGCCCGCTTCCAGCACGCGCAACTGCTCCAGCGATTCCACCTGTTCCAGCGTGCCCGGCCGCATCGAGGCGAACTGCTGCAGGAAACCGGCACGGTAGCCATAGATGCCGATGTGGCGCAGCCACTGATGGCCTTCGGGCAGGGTGTCGCGGCTGCGGGCGAAGCCATCGCGATGCCAGGCGATGGGCGCACGGCTGAAGTACAGGGCCTCGTTGCGCACGTTGCGCACCAGCTTGACCACGTTGGGATCGAACAGCGTGTGGGCATCCTCGACCGGCGTGGCCAGGGTCGACATCGGTGCGCTGCCCGCCACCAGTGCCTCGGCCACGGCGCGGATGCCGGCAGCCGGCGCGAACGGTTCATCGCCCTGCAGGTTTACCACCACGGTGTCATCGGACCAGCCCGCAATGCGCGCGCACTCGGCCAGGCGATCGGTACCCGAGGCATGCGAGGCAGCGGTCATCGCCACTTTCACTTCCGCCAGGCCGGACAATGCGTCGGCAATGCGCTGGTCGTCGGTCGCGACCCATACCTCACCTGCGCCGGCCTGCAGCGCGCGGCGGGCCACATGCAGCACCATGGGTTCTCCGCCCAGCAGGCGCAGCGGCTTGCCCGGCAGCCGCGAAGCGGCATAGCGGGCCGGGATGGCAACAACGAAGTCGGTCATGCGGGCGGTACTCGGCAGGCGCGATACAGCAGGAATGCGGCCGGCGGCGTCCATTTGCAAGCGCCGCATGGCCCCTCAGTTCGGTCGCAGCTTGTCCAGGCGATCGGTCAACGCGATCCAGAAAGCAGCAGGCATCTCGGCGCGCAGCGGCACCGCGTACTGCCAGTCATTGGCGAACGCGCGGCACTTCACGGCATCCTTTTCGGTCATCAGCACCGGCAACTGGCTGCCAAAGGACAGATCCTGCGGCTGGTAGGCATGATGGTCGGCGAAGGCGTGCGGCACCACGCCGATCGCACGCGCGCGCAGCATGTCGAAGAAGCGTTGCGGATGGGCGATGCCGGCCACGGCATGCACGCGCTGGCCCGCGAAGTACGAAAGGGGACGTGCGCGCCCGCCGGCCAGCGGCTGTGCACTGTCGATGTGCAGGGCCATCGGCCATTGGYCGAAGCCACAGGCCTGGGCAGCCGCCGCTCCATCCGCCTGGCCCAGGTTGACCACCCGGAAATCGCATTCCGCTGCGCGGCTGACCGGCTCGCGCAGCGGGCCGGCGGGAATCATCCGGCCATTGCCATAGCGGCGCTGGGCATCAACCACCTCGATCTCGATGTCGCGCGCCAGCCGGTAGTGCTGCAGGCCGTCATCGCAGACGATCACGTCGCAGCCGGCGGCGATCAACGCCTTGCCCGCTGCCACGCGGTCACTGTCCACGCGTACGGGCACGCCGGTCTTCCAGGCGATCAGCACCGGCTCGTCGCCCCCCAGGGCAGTCGGCGTATCGGCTTCCACCCAACGTGCCTTGTCCGCTTGCTCACGACCGTAGCCGCGGCTGGCGACACCGGGCTTCCAGCCCGCGGCCCGCAGGCGCTCGACCAGGGCGATGGTCAGCGGCGTCTTGCCGGTGCCGCCGGCGGTGATGTTGCCGACCACGATGACCGGCACCGCCAGCGCATGGCGCTTGCGCCAGCCACGCCGGTACAGGCGCCGGCGCAGCGCGGTGACGCTGGCATACAGCGGCGCCAGCAGTCGCATCGGCCACGGAGCCGGGCTGCCGTCGTACCAGTACGGCGGGGTCTGGGTACCTTTGCCCGCCATCAGTCCTGCCTTTCGCGGAACTGCATGTTGTGCAGGTGCTGGTACAGACCGCCCATCGACAGCAGCTCCTGGTGGGTGCCGCGTTCAACGATGCGGCCATGGTCCATCACCAGCACCTGGTCGGCATGCTCGATGGTCGACAGGCGATGCGCGATCACCAGCGTGGTGCGCTCGGGCATCAAGCGCTGCAGCGCATCCTGCACCAGGCGCTCGGATTCGTTGTCCAGCGCCGCGGTGGCCTCGTCCAGGATCAGGATCGGTGCGTCGCGCAGGATGGCGCGGGCGATCGCCAGGCGCTGGCGCTGGCCGCCGGACAGCAGCGCACCATTCTCGCCCACCGGCGTCTGCAGCTGCTGCGGCATGCGCGCGATGAACTCCCAGGCATTGGCCGCCTCGGCAGCTGCACGGATCTGCTCGTCGGTGGCATCCATGCCGTAGGCGATGTTGGCCGCGATGGTGTCGTCGAACAGCATGACCTTCTGGCCGACGATGGCCACCTGCCGGCGCAGATCGGCCAACGGGTACTCATCCAGGGCAACGCCGTCGAGCAGGATGCGGCCACCGTTGGGTTCGTAGAAGCGCGGCACCAGCCGGATCAGGCTGGTCTTGCCGCTGCCGGAACGACCGACGATGGCGGTGACCGTGCCCGGCCTGGCAACGAAGCTGATGTCGTCCAGGGCGATGCCACTGTCTTCACGGTAACGCAGCATGACGTGCTCGAAGGCCAGTTCGCCGCGTACGCGCTGCACCGCGTGCTTGCCCTCGTCGCGCTCGACCGGCATGTCGATGATGCCGAACAGGCGCTCGGCCGCAGCCACACCGCGCGAGATCGAAGTCTGCACGCTGGTCAGCCGCCGCAGCGACGGAATGATGGCCATCATCGACGTCATCAGGCCCATGAACTGGCCCGCATTGAGCTTGCCGGCCAGTGCCTCGCGGGTGGACACCCAGACGATGACTGCCAGCGCCAGCGCCGCCAGGAACTGGACCACGCTGGAAGCCGCCGCGCGGGTCACTTCCACCTTCATGTTCAGCGCCAGCATGCGGTTGGCCAGGCGCGAGTAGCGCGAGATCTCGTGCTGCTGGGTGCCGTGCACCTTCACTTCCTGCTGCGCGGCCAGCGACTGCTCGGCGGTCTGCGCCATGGTGCCCATGCCGTCCTGGATGCCGCGGCTGATGCGTCGGTAGCGCTTGCCCACGTAGGACACGATCACGCCGATCAGCGGCACCACCACCAGCATCGCCAGGGTCACCTTGACGCTCATCTGCAGCATCACCGCCAGCATGGCGATGATGGTCAGGGTATCGGCCACCACGGTCTTCAGCGCGTCGGCACTGGCCTGGGTGACCTGTTCGGTGTCGAAGTTCAGGCGGCTGACCATCACCGGCGTCGCCTCGGCATCGAAATGCGAGGACGGCAGGTGCAGGTACTTCTGCAGCACCTGTTCACGCAGGTCGCGGACCACGCTGCGGCCGGTCTTGGCCAGCGTGTAGTCGCTGACCCAGGTGGCCACGCTGCGCATCAGGAACAGGCCGAGAATGGTCAGCGGCAGGATCACCGCCATGCGCGGCTCGGGGTTGACGAACCCGCGGTTGACCAGCGGCTCCATCAGCTTGGTGAAGTGATAGCCGGCCAGGGCTTCGACCACCATCGCGATGACCGCGCCGATCATGAACACCCAGTAGGTGCGGGTATAGCCCAGCAGTCGTTTGTAGATCGGCCACACTGGCGCGTGATGGGAACTCATGGACGCACCTCTGGCGCTGTTGCAATGGCGATACGACGGAAGCCGAGCTGGCCCAGCGCGTCCTGCGCGGTGACCACGGCCTGGTAGGGAGTGCGCGCGTCGGCACGCAGCAGCACGGTCTGTTCGCGGTCGCTGCCGGCGACGGCCGCAATGGTCTGCTTGACCGACTCGACGTCGCTGCGCAGCACTTCCTGATCGTTGACGAAGTAGCGGCCGTCAGCGTTGATCAGCACGCTCAGCGAGCGCGGCGGCTCGTTGGTCTGCTGCTGGCTGGCGGTCGGCAGCTGCACCTGCAGGGTCGATCGCGCGTCGAAGGTGGTGGTGACCACGAAGAAGATGATCAGCACCAGGATGACGTCGATCAGCGGCACCAGGTCGATATGCGGCTCATCCTGGGACCGGTCGTTGCCGATACGCATCGATCAGGCCTTTGCCGTAGCGGCGGAAGACGCGCGCGCAGCGGGGGCCGGGGTCATCACCCCGGGGCGACCGTCCAGCGTATCCAGCAGCGCGCTGGCTTCCTGCTCCATCTCCACCACGTAGCCGTGGATGCGGCCCTTGAAGAAGCGGTGGAACATCAGCGCCGGGATCGCCACGATCATGCCGGTGGCGGTGCACACCAGTGCCTTGCCGATACCGCCGGCAAGCTGGTTCACATCACCCACGCCGTGGTCGAGGATGCCCAGGAACATCTGGATCATGCCGACCACGGTGCCCAGCAGGCCCAGCAACGGGCCGGCCGAGGCGATGGTGCCCAGCGCGTTGAGGAAACGCTCCATGCGGTGCACCAGATGGCGACCGGTGTCCTCGATGCGCTCGCGGATCTGGTCGCGCGGGCGGTTGCGCGCTTCCAGCGCGGCGGCCAGCAGGGCACCCAACGGTGAATTGGCACGCAGGGTCTGCAGGTGCGCCGGGTCCAGCTTGCCGCGCGCGGCCCAGTTGCGGACCTCCTGGCCCAGGCCAGGCGGCAGCACCTCGTTACGCCGCAAGGACCAGAAACGCTCCAGGACGATCGCCAAAGCCAGTACGCCCAACAGCAGCAGCGGCACCATCGGCCAGCCACCGGCCTTGACCAGTTCCCACACGTTTCAACCCTCCGGCCCAGCGGCCGCTTGTTCGATCGGCGATAGGATAGCAGCCGACCGCGCCCGCCCAGCGGCATCCCACCACCGGGCGGCGTGGATACGCTGTTCACGCAGCTGCAGGCCTTGTGCGCCAAGCCATACGCGGATCGCGCCGGACTCGGCGGTGGACAGCACTTCGGCGCCCGCCGCCTGCCAGCGCCGCACCACGTCACGTTTCGGGTGGCCAAAGTGGTTCCGGTGCCCGGCCGAGACCAGCGCCAGCCGCGGCGCCACCGCCTTCACCCAGTCCGGCGTGGAACTGCCTCCGCTGCCGTGATGGGGCACCAGCACCACGTCCGCACGCAGCATATCGGCAGCGCCCGCCAGCAGCGCCTGTTCGCCTTGCCGGCCGATGTCACCGGGCAGCAGCACTACCCCGTGCGCGCCAGCAACCCGCAGCACGCAACTGGCTTCGTTGTCGGCGCCCTTCCCGCCAACGGCAGGGAACGCGGCGGGCGGATGCAGCACCTGGAAATCGAACCCGTCCCATTGCCAGCGCAGGCCCTGTTGGCAGCTGCCGGCCTTGGCAATCGCACTGCCCGGTGGAGCCAGTACGTGCAGACCCGGCAATTGCCGGCGCAGCGCGGCGAGGTTGCCGCTGTGGTCCAGGTGGTCGTGACTGATCATCAGCTGTGCCGGCGGCTCCTGTCCCAACGCCCGCAAGGTCGGCAGCAGCATCCGCTCCTCGGCCCCGCTGCCGCTGCCGGCTGGCGGGCCGACGTCATACCAGAGTGCGTGCCGGGCGGTCCGCAGCAGCACCGCCGCGCCCTGGCCGACATCGTGCACCACCAGTTCCAGCTCACCCTGCTGCGGCCCCGACCGTGCCGGCCACAGCAACGGCAGGCACAGCAAAGAACCGGCARGCCCGGCCCCGGCGCCGCGTGGCAACAGCCACCAGAACACCCCCAGCAAGGCCGCCGGCAACGCCCAGGCCGGCCCCTGCGCCAGCCACCACATCGCCTGTGGGTGCTCGGCCAAGGGTTGCAGCAGCTGCCAACTGGCCTCGAACACCCAGGCAGCCGTGCGCCAAGGCCACTGCCCTGCCCCGGTGCGCAGGGCCTCCAGAGCGGTTCCCAGCAGAGCCAGAGGCACCACCAGCAGGCTCCACAGTGGAATGATCGGCAGGTTCACCAGCGGCCCCAGCCGTGCGCTGCCACCGAACAGTGCCACCGCCAACGGCAGCAGAGCGACGCTGGCCACCCCCTGCCCTGCCAGAGCGCCGCGCAGCATCGTGGCGAACCCCTTCGGCCGCCCCTGCGGCAGGCACCACAGCAACCACAGCACCCCACCGAAACTGAGCCAGAAGCCCGCAGACAGCACCGACAGCGGTGCCGGCAGCAGCATCGCCAGCGCGGCCAGCGCGAGCCCCTGCGCTACCGTCACCGGACGGCGGGCAACGCGCGCCAGGGCCAGCACCGCGATCATCAGCGCAGTACGCACGGTCGGCAGCTCGCTGCCTGCAACAACGGCATAGCCGGCTGCTGCCGCCGCCGCCGCACAGGCCGCCGCCTGCGGTCGTGGCCAGAACCGGGCAAGCCCCGGCCAGGATCGCCAGAGCGCAGAACACAGCAATGCGGCGAAGCCCGCGACCAGGCCGACATGGAAGCCGGAGATGGCGATCAGGTGGGTCAGGCCCAGCGCGCGCAGCTGCGCCCAATCGACGTCGGACAGGCGACGCGTATCGCCCAGTGCCAAGGCCTGGATGAACCGCGCCGACGGGTGTGCGATCTGCCTGGCAATGGCGGCACTGGTGCGCTCGCGCCACGCAGGTAGACCATGCGCAGGGCGCAGCTGTCGCGTGGAATTCGAATCGCGCACGCTGGCGTTCCCTGCCAGCCCACGCAGCAGCGCTTGCCGCTCGCCATCGAAGCCCCCCGGATTGATGCGTGAACGTGGTGGTCGCACGCGCAGCGACAACTGCCAATCCGCCCCGGCGTGCAGGAGACGTCTCTGATCAAGCCCGGCGTCGGTCGGCCCACCCCGTGGCGCGTGCCAGAGCACCTGCAGCCGCTTTCCACGCAGCGTCGGCATCGCATCGGACGCATCCACCCGGAATTCGAAGCGGGTGTGTGCAGGCGTTTCCTTCGGCAGATCGATGACCTGCCCCCGGACGAGCACATCCTGCGCAGCAGAACCGGCCGGCAGCTGCGTCTGCATTGCCCAATACCCGTGGCAGCAAGTCCAGGCCAAGCCGAACAACAACGCAGCCGCCGCGCGTCCGCGCCAGCGCAACACCCAGCCCAACGCGGCCACGACGGTCGCCGCAACAGAAGCCCACAGCGGTGGCAACACCGGCAGCAGCACGCAGACCAASGCACCGGYAACCAGAGCGGCAGCGCACGCGGGGCCMARCARSGGCGACAAGGTCCGATCGGCWGCCATCGACACAGCGTGCCGAGGCGCGGCCTCACCCAGCCATCAGGCAACACCGTGTGGCGTTGTCAGCGCCCGGCTAGCGACGCACGCTGCCGCGGTGGAAGTTGACCCGGAAGCTCGCCCCACCCCCAACGGCCTCGCCCACGCTCACCGTGCCGCCGTGGTGCTGCACGATCTCCTTGACCAGATGCAGGCCGAGGCCGCTGCCACTGCCAGCAGCACGCAGGCGGTGGAACGGCTCGAAGATCGCCTCGCGGTCACCGACCGGCACGCCGGCGCCCTGGTCGCTGACTTCCAGCAGGCACTGCCGGTCCAGACGCACGCAGATGGTGCCGCGCCCGCCGCCATGGACGATGGCGTTGTGCACCAGGTTGGCGATCACCCGCCCCAGGGCGAGGCCATCGCCATGGATCCATACTGGCGTCTCCGGCGCATCCACTTCAAAGCCGTAGCCGGCGCCAACCACCAGAGGCGCAAGGTCGGCGGCCGCTTCGCGCACGACATGCGCAAGGTCCAGGCGCTGCAGCGCTGCGACGTTCCGGTCCAGGCGCTGCAGGTCGAGCAGGTGCTCGGCGACGTTGCCGAGACGGGCGACATCGGTCAACAGCTGCGATTTGAGCTCCCCCTGCGGCAACTGCGACAAGCGCGCCTGTACCACCGCAATCGGTACCCGCAGTTCATGGGCGGCGTCGGCCAGGAATTTATCGCGTGCTGCGTAGCCCTGCTGCACCTTGTCGATCGCATCGTTGAACGCTTCGACCAGAGGCGCSACCTCGGTMGAYACCAGCTGCGCGTCCAGGCGCGCACCGGGCTGGCCGATATCMAGYTCCTTGGCCTGCTGCGCGGACCGGCGCACGCCACGCATGGCGCGATGGATCACCGTCGGCATCACCAGCAGCGTGACCACGATCAACGGCAGGAAGAACCACAGGCCGATCAACCGCAGCACCATCAATGCGCCATCCAGCAGGCCGCCCTTCGGCGCCCCGCCCACCATCACCGTGATGCGGCGGCCGTCTTCGTTGCGGATCATCACCCGCGCCACATCCAGGTACGGCGGCACCAGCGAACCCAGCTCGGTGGCACCCAGTGTCGGCAGGCGGGCCAGCAGCGGCGCGTGGATGGCAGGCAGCGTACCGCGCTGCAGCCATGCACCGCGATCGTCCACCGCCGCGAACCACAGGTTGCCACCGGCACGCGCATCGAGCTTCTGCCAGCGTGCTTCGTCCAGCACCAGACGGCCGCCTTCGCTGTGCACCGCGTTGGCCGCGCTCTCGGCCATGAACATGTCCATGCCCCAGGTGTCCTTGTCGCCCCAGGTCAGGATCAGCGCGACGACGGCGAACAACACCGTGAAGGCCTGCGCCAGGAACAGCCGCCACGCCAGTCCAAGGGTGATCGAACGAATCGGTCGTGCCATCTCAGGCCTCCGCCAGCAGATAGCCGACGCCGCGGATCACGTGGATCTCCACGCCTGCCCCGGCCTGCTGCAGCGCCTTGCGCAGTTTTGAAATATGCGCATCGAGCGCATTGGACTGGATCTCATCATCGAATCCGTACACCGCCGATTCCAGCGCGCTGCGGGTGACCGTGCGCCCCTGCCGCATCGCCAGCGCCTGCAGCACCAGCACCTGCCGCCGCGGCAGTGCAACCGGTTGGCCGTCCACCTGCGCCTGCAGCGATTCGAAATCAAACTCCAGCCGGCCCAGCCGCAACCGGGGGGTCACCATCGCCGACGGTCGACGCGAGACGGCGCGGATGCGCGCCATCAGCTCTTCGATCGCCACCGGCTTGACCAGATAGTCATCGGCACCGACATCCAGCCCCTCCACCTTGTCCGACAGCCCACCCTTGGCAGTGAGCATGATCACCGCCAGGTTCGGCCGCAGCGCACGGGCAGTCGCCACGAAGCCCACGCCATCACCATCGGGCAGCTGCCGATCGAGCAGCATCAGCTGATGCACCGGCTCACGCAGGGCGAGCGCAGCCTCGGCCAGGCTGCCGACCACGTCGGCGACCACACCCTGGCGCTCAAGCCCGGACTGCAGGGCTCGCGAGAGATCGGGGTCATCTTCGACCAGGAGAATGCGCATCGGGGGCTCGGCAACCGGAAACGGTGCCGATCATAGTGCCTTCGGCGTGCAGGTGGCGGCGATGCCAGCAGATTGCGCCTGCGCAATGTTCCGACAATGTTGCGCGCGCAGCATGCATCGCCATCCCTGCAACGCACTACATCGATGACCTCACTGTCCCCCGCCCTGCTGCGCCCCCTGCTGTGCACCGTCGCTCTCTCCACGCCGCTGCTGGCCACCGCGCAGGAACAGGCTCCGGGGGTACAGGCCGGCATCACCTTCGGCGCGACCACTGGCGCCTACGCGCACTATGACGACAAGCCGCTGGTGCTGCCGGCGCTGTCCTGGCAGGGCAAGCGCTTCTTCGCCAGCCCCGGCTCGCTTGGCATGAACCTCTACAAGGCCGACGGCCTGCGCCTGTCGGCGGTGGCGACGCCCTACACGTTGCGCTTCAAGACCGACGACGTGAACGATCCGCAGCTGCGCCGCCTGCACAGCCGGCAGATGTCGGCGATGGTCGGCATCAATGCCGACTACAGCGCCGACTGGGGCGCGGTGGCGGCCAGCGTGAAGCGCGAAGTAAGCGGGCACGGCGGCGGTGTTGAATCCAGCCTGCATTACAGCTATCCGATCCAGGCCGGCCGTTTCACCTGGGTGCCGCGCGTGGGCGTGGTGCATTCCAGCGCCCGCCTGCTCGACTACTACTACGGCATCAGTGACGAAGAAGCGCTGCGCTCCGGGCTGGCGGCCTACAAGCCCGGCAGTGCCACCTCGCCRAGCCTGCAGATCGCGGTCAGCACGCCCCTGGGTACGAAATGGCGCGCGACCGGCGTCGTCGCCAACCAGTGGTTCGGTGATGCCGTCGAAGACAGCCCGATGGCACGGCGCAGCAGCCAGACCTCCGCTTTCATCTCGCTGATGCGCGCGTTCTGACCGAACCTGCATCCGCCCCACGGACAACAAGGATCCCGCATGGCCGCTGTCACCCCCACCGCCGATGCCAACGCGATCCTGCGCGCGCCGGATCTGGACAGCGCCGAGCGCGCCTACCTGGGCCTGCTGCCGGACATGGATCATGTGGACGCGTTGACCCGACGTGCACTTGGCCTGTCACGCGCTGCCGATGCTGCGCGCGGATACGCACTGTCGATGACCCTGGTCGGCCTGCGCCTGCAGGAGCTGGAAATGGGCGAGCCGTGTGCAGCCGAATATCGTCAGGCGACGCTGCGCAGCCTGCGCCAGGCCTTCACTGCGGCCTGAGCGTCCCGTCAGCGGAAGGTCGTCCAGGCCAGCACCGCAGATAGCAGTGCGACCCAGATCACGGCCTTGAAGGTGCCTTCCAGCATGTTGCCGCCGAACAGCAGTTCGATGATCGGGTTAGGCCGGGAAACGGGAGCATGGTCACTCATGGTGGCGTCCTGAGGTTTGGGAACTGCGTCACCGATGATACAAAAGCTTGACATTCCTGTTGCTGTTTCCGGTATGGTCGATGCAACGCGGCGTTCAAGGATGATCGATGCTCAAGCGTGCACTGTTTCCCGTAGTCGCCCTGCTGCTGGCCGCACTGGTCATCATGCTCTCCTGGCAGAACCGCCAGTTGCGGCAGGTCAACGAACAGATGGCGGCGCAGCTGCAGCAGACGCAGCTGGACGCGCATGGTCTTGCCACCGGCACCCGGCCTGAACTGTTGACCCTGCGGACGACGCAGCAGACCCATGTCGATATCGGTGGCGCGCGCGGCGTGCCGCAGATCCTCTACTTCTTCTCTACCGCCTGCCGTTACTGCCTGGCCTCGGTGCCACAACTGCAGCAGATCGCGGCTGCGCGAGGCAGTGCCGAGCTGGTGGGCGTGGGCCTGCCACCGTACGACCAGCTTGCCGACTACGCAGGCAAGCACGCGCTGGCGTTTCCGATCGCCGTCGACGATCAGGGCGAAGTCTCCAAGCGCTACCGCGCCACGCTGACACCGATGCTGATGGTGCTGGCCGCAGATGGCAGCATCGCCTACAAGCATGTCGGCCAGCTCGACACCGGGACGGTGCAGGCCGTCGCCAACGCAATGAATCCGGGAAGCCACACCAACTGAAGGAGATACACATGATCGGGAAGAAAACGCTGTTCTCGTCCGTCGCCGGTATCGTCATCGTTGCTGCAATGTCATTCGGGGCCGCACAGGCCTTCGCCACACCGGTGAAGACCGGCTTTGCACCGGGTTGCGTGGATACCCCCGGATGCATGTTCGGCGGCAATGGCCGCGCCGGCGGCACGCGCATCTGCTGCGTCGCCAACTGATCCCGCTTCGACACCGCCCCGCACGCGGTGACTTCATGTTCCATCGCCATTCCAAGGAGATACACATGATCGGAAAGAAGAAGCTGTTCTCGTCCATTGCCGGCATCGTCGTCGTGGCCGCCATGTCATTCGGCGCCGCGCAGGCCTTCGCCACTCCGGTGAAGACCGGCTTCGCGCCGGGCTGCAAGGAACATCCGAGCTGCCCCTATGGCAACGCAGGCTCCCACGGCCTGCTGGTCTGCTGCGACCCCATGTAACCCGCCTCGAAGCTCTGCAAAGGAGATACAGATGATCGGAAAGAAGAAGCTGTTCTCGTCCATTGCCGGCCTCGTCGTGGTGGCCGCCATGTCATTCGGTGCCGCGCAGGCCTTCGCCACTCCGGCCAAGGCCGGGTTCGCACCGGGCTGTGAATTCACCCCGGGCTGCCCGTATGGCGGCTCAGGGCATTGGTCCGGCCCTCGCCTGTGCTGCGATCCGCTCTGAGCCCGCCTGATGGTTCCAGCCACGTCGTGACCTGAGCCCAGGCTTCCCGGCCAACGGGGTCACTTCCGGGCAAACGGGCCGGACTGCCTTCACGGGTGGCCCGGCCCTTTTTCATGATCGTGTTCTGCCGCCGCCCCGGTCTGGCACGGATTCATCCTTGCTGGCTCTGGTTGGCGCGCACTTTTCCGGTCTTCGTCGGATACCGGTTTCACAGCGCAGGCCGCAGTGCAACGCTGGGCTCCCTTCTCCGGAGCACCGTGCCATGCCGATGCTTGCCCTGCTGCTGTTGATGGCCGGTCTGTGCAACCGCGACGGCGGTACCGGAAGCGATTCGCTGCGGATGCAGATCCTGCAGGCCGATGCCCAACGTGCCGTCCGCGCGCCTGCGACGTACGGCCAGACGGACAGCCAGAGCGTGCAGATCCTGCGCCTGAGTGCGGATCGCGTACTGCAGGTGGCCCACGCTCGCGTGCACGGTGATGCCGACGGTATACAGCGCGGGCAATCGCACGCCCGGGGAATGCTGCAACTGTGGCAGCGCGTGGATGGTCATTGGCAGCTGCAGCGCAGCGCCAGTGTCGAGCAACGCGGTTGACGCTGGCAGCAGCCGGCCAGGCTGGAACGAGCGCGGATCGCAGGCACAAAAAAACCGGCCCAGGGCCGGCTTTCATCGTTGCCACCGCTGCTCCGGCCATGCCGGGAACCGGTGGTGGGCGGTACAGGGTTCGAACCTGTGACCCCTACCATGTCAAGGTAGTGCTCTACCGCTGAGCTAACCGCCCAAATATTCCGTGCAGCCCGCAGGCTGGTGCTTCTACGTAAAAACCCGGCGCCAGGGCCGGGCTTTTCATGCTCACGACAGCCCTCTGGGGGACTTCGTGGTGGGCGGTACAGGGTTCGAACCTGTGACCCCTACCATGTCAAGGTAGTGCTCTACCGCTGAGCTAACCGCCCGTTTGTTGCTTCTGCAGCGCCGCGATTGCGTCGGTGCAGGCCGCGTATATTACGGACGACGACCGGCAAGCGCAATACTTTTGTGAAGAAAAGCCGCTTTACCGCGTTCAGCCCAGGCTGGCTTCCTTCAGCTGCCTGATCTGGTCGCGCACCCGGGCGGCATCCTCGAATTCCAGGTCCTTGGCATGCTGGTACATCCGCTGCTCCAGGGCCTTGAGGCGAGCGGCCAGCTGCGCCGGACTGAGCGAACGGTAGTCGACCGTGTCCTCTGCCACCCCGGAACGGCCTTTGCCCTTGCCCTTGCGGAACTCCTTCTCGGCGGCGTCCGAGCGTGCGCCCTCCAGCACGTCGACGATCGGCCGCGCCACGGAGCGCGGAGTGATGCCGTGCTCCAGGTTGTACTCGACCTGCTTGGTGCGGCGGCGGTCGGTCTCATCGATCGCTGCCTGCATCGAACGGGTGATCTTGTCCGCATACAGGATCGCCTTGCCGCGCACGTTGCGGGCCGCACGGCCGATGGTCTGGATCAACGAGCCGGTCGAGCGCAGGAAGCCCTCCTTGTCCGCATCCAGGATCGCCACCAGCGAGACCTCGGGCATGTCCAGCCCCTCGCGCAGCAGGTTGATGCCGACCAGCACATCGAACTTGCCCAGACGCAGGTCACGGATGATCTCCACGCGTTCAACGGTATCGATGTCCGAGTGCAGGTAGCGCACGCGGATGCCGTGCTCGGTCAGGTACTCGGTGAGGTTTTCGGCCATGCGCTTGGTCAGGGTGGTGACCAGCACGCGGTCACCGGCCTTGATCCGCTCGTTGGCCTCGCTCATCAGGTCATCGACCTGGGTGCCGACCGGGCGGATCTCCACCACGGGGTCGATCAGCCCGGTCGGGCGCACGACCAGCTCGGCCATGTCCTCTCCGGCCTCGCGGAATTCATACGGACCCGGTGTCGCCGACACATAGATGCTGCGGGGGCAGCGCGCCTCCCACTCCTCGAAGCGCAGCGGACGGTTGTCCAGCGCTGACGGCAGGCGGAAGCCGAACTCGACCAGGGTTTCCTTGCGCGACCGGTCACCCTTGAACATGGCACCGATCTGCGGAATGGTCACGTGCGATTCGTCGATCACCAGCAGCGCATCAGCCGGCAGGTAATCGAACAGGGTCGGCGGCGGCTCGCCCGCGTTCTTGCCGGTCAAATGCCGCGAGTAGTTCTCGATGCCGTTGCAGAAACCGACTTCGGCCATCATTTCGAGGTCGAACTGGGTGCGCTGGGCCAGGCGCTGCGCCTCGACCAGCTTGTTCTGCGCGTACAGCTGCTCCAACCGCTCCTTCAGCTCGACCTTGATGGTCTCCACCGCCGCCAGAACCCGTTCACGCGTAGTCGCGTAGTGGGTCTTCGGGTACACGGTGAAGCGCATGAGGTTGCGCATGGTCTCGCCGGTGAGCGGATCGAACATCGTGATCTTTTCCACCTCGCCATCGAACAGTTCGATGCGCAGGGCCTCACTGTCCGAYTCYGCCGGGAACACRTCGATCACTTCACCRCGCACGCGGAAGGTACCGCGCTGCAGCTCGTATTCGTTGCGCGTGTACTGCAGCTGGGTCAGGTGATTGATCAGGTCGCGCTGGTCGATGCGCTCGCCCTTGGACAGGATCAGGCGCAGCGACAGGTAGTCTTCCGGCGCACCCAGGCCGTAGATGGCCGACACGGTCGCCACCACGATCGCATCCGGTCGTGACAGCAGGGTCTTGGTCGCCGCCAGCCGCATCTGTTCGATGTGTTCGTTGATCGAACTGTCCTTCTCGATGAAGGTGTCCGACGACGGCACGTAGGCTTCCGGCTGGTAGTAATCGTAATAGCTGACGAAGTACTCCACCGCGTTGTGCGGGAAGAACGCCTTGAACTCACCGTACAGCTGCGCTGCCAGGGTCTTGTTCGGCGCCATGATCAGCGTCGGCTTCTGCACCTGCTGGATGACGTTGGCGATGGTGTAGGTCTTGCCCGAGCCGGTGACGCCCAGCAGGGTCTGCTTGGCGACGCCGGCCTCGAAATTACTGGTCAGCTTGGCGATGGCATCGGGCTGGTCTCCCGCCGGCGAATACGGCGAGACAAGTTGAAAACTGTCGCTCATGGTGTTGCCAGGTCTCGGGGAAGGTAAGTATAGGGGGCGTCCGGTGACGGTCGGCTGAGGGGAAGCCGGGGAGACCGGCAGGGGGATGCCCGATGGCGCCCCCCATTGAAAGGGGCGACGCTCGCTCCATGACCCCGCCCTTGAAACGCCCCCCTGTCCCCGGCCCCGCCCTTGGCATGCAACTGATTGAACTGGTGACGATTATTGCCGTCCTTTCCGTGTTGCTGGCGGCAGGATGGCCGACGCTGCAGTCAACACTGCTGCGCCACCGCGCCGACGCACTGCAGCTGACGCTGCATGCCAGTCTCTCCAGCGCGCGCAGCCAAGCGCTGATCCGGCGTGAACTGATCGGCGTGTGCGCCAGCGAAGACGGGCATCAGTGCACGGACGACTGGAGTGCCGGCTGGATCATCTATCGCAGTGGCCTGCGGCGGGGCTCACCAGCAACGCCGGAAGCCATCCTGGCCCATCACCGTGGCCGCGACGATGTCTCGATCCTGGCACACGCCAGCAGCGGACGGCCGCTCCTGTTTTTCCAGGCGGATGGGCGAAGCCCCGGCGCCAATCTGACCCTGCGCATCTGCGCTGGCAGACACCTGCACGGCAAGCTGGTGGTCAACAATGGCGGGCGTACCCGCAGTGAACGCAGCAACCGCGATCTGCCGTGCTGAACAGAGCAAAGAAAAGCAAAAAGCCGCGATTTCTCGCGGCTTCTGCAGTATCTGGCGCCCGAAGTTGGACTCGAACCAACGACCCCCTGATTAACAGTCAAGTGCTCTAACCGGCTGAGCTATTCGGGCGGGGAGGCGCATTGTACTGGTCGAATCCTGGAAGATCAACACCCACTACCAACAATCGGAAACCGCTCCTCCCGAGGTCTTCCGGTTGGCCTGGTCGAGGGTCAGCTTGCCGCAGCTGTCCTTGACCTGCGTACCCGAAGGAGACGCCGTGATCGTGAACGTGGAACCATCGCCCTTGTAACTCAGGTCGTATCGCGTCGCCCCGCCCTCGCGTGGCGAGACCTTGCTGGGCAGGGTGTAGCCCGAGTAGGAATTGTTGCTGGAGTGATAGCGCTCCGCACGTTGCGCGTACTCGGCCAGGTCCGCTTTGGCTACTGCACGATGTGATCGAAGTACGTACTGCTGGTACGAAGGAATGGCGATGGCCGCCAGGATGCCGATGACGATCACCACGATCATCAATTCGATCAACGTAAAGCCCGCTGAGCGATGAGGCGCACGGAAAGACTGCATGGATGTGGATCCTCGCACAGGGGTCACTGGAGCTGCCGCCAGGACTGGCGACCGCAGGGATAAGGCAGATACAGCGACTGGCTGCCGGCGGCGCCTACCACCATCCAGCAAGAGCTGCCCCCGGGCGGACCTTCCTTGCCACTACCCAGACGCGGTATGACCGACAGGGATACGTCCTTGACCGGCGCGGTTCCCTCGGTCTTCAACGACAGGCCCGCTGTACCCGACGCCGGCTTGACACCCGTGGGTGAACCGGTCCGGACATTCTCCAGGGCAGGCGCACCGGTCAGCGAGGAAAGACCAAACAGCCAGTTCGAACCACTCGTCGAACAGCCAACGGTTTCCAGATTGGGGACATAGGTCGGCATGAACATGATGCCGCTGACCAGCAGTGGATTACCAACGAACCGTTCACCGTTGCTCGCAGGCAGGTTGATCATCCACCCTCGCGCATTGGCCGGCGCAGTCCCTGCCACAATCCTGCGCGCCTCGGCGCCCGTCGCCGGAGCATCCGCGGTATAGGGCGCCAGATTGGCCGAGGTCAAGGTCGATGTGACCCTCTTCCCGCCAATGTCATTGACCGCATACAACGCCTGTCGCGAGGTGTCGTCCTTGTCACTGTAGAACGAGAAGCTGCCCGTACCGAAATACAGCATCACGCCACCCGATGGACCGGTCGCAGCGGTCATGCCGCCCGTGATCGGCTGGCGGAAGTTCCGCGCGCTGGTGTCCTGGCTGACCTGGGTGGTGAATRCGGGAACGGTCAGCGCCGTGTTGGAACTATCGGTGAGGTCGAATTTCCAGATGGCGCCACGCTGATCGGCAGCGTAGACGGTATCGGCAAGACCATCGCGACCGCGCAGGTCCTGGCTGTCGCCACGCCAGCGATCCACCACCACCACGTTGCCCAACCCATTGTCTCCGGAGATGTTGGCTCCCGAGGCATTGCTCTCTACCGCCTCGATCATCCGCGTGGCGCCCGACGCCATATCCACGACGAACAGTACGGCCTTGCGGCTGGCACTGTTATAGCCGTTGCCGAAGATCGCCTTCCATGCAACCGTCTTGCCTTCCTTCACCGGTACGATCACCGGCTTGCCCAGCACGAAGCCGATGTTGTTGCGCACGCCCTCGGCCAACGACATGTTCAGGTCGCTGATCTCCCAGAGCGCTTGACGCGTGGTAAACGCTGCCGGGTCACTCACGTCCAGCGCAAATACCGAGCGACCACCAGCGCCAGCCGTACCGACCAGTCCCGTCTGCCAGGTGCTGCCGACGAGCATGTCCGAGATGGTGATTGCACCGTCGACGAAATAGCGATGGCGGAAGGTCTGATCAGCGGTATCCGGTTTGTACGGGAACAGCAGGTTGGCCATATGGCCCAGCGAGGTTGAGGGAATGTACGCAAAGCGCTCGGTCCCTCCCGTACTGTCCATCTCACCCGATGCCCCCATGCCACCATCGAAGGCATGCAGCATGCCGTCATTGGCACCGACGTACACCGTGTAACGACCACTCTTCGCCTTGGTGTCCAGGTACTTGGCATAGCTGGCGGCATAATCTTCGCCGAGCTGGCGATAGCCGTAGTCATCGGTAGGCGAACTGACCACCGGCGCCGAATTGACGATATCGCCCAGCGGCGTGGTGCGGTCGCGGTACTTGCCGCCGCTGCGCTTTTCCATCGTCGTATCCGCTTTCAGATAGCGGATGGCCGTGTCGATATCAGCATCAATGGACTTCAGCTTGTCAGTCGAGCACACCAGCATCTCTGCGTACTTGCCATCCGGCTTGCTGCAAAGATCGGCCAGGCTGATGTCGGCCGAACCGAAGTCAACCAGCGTACCCGCTTTGTTGGCCACGATGCGGCGACCCGTTGAAGCGAGTTTCGTTGACGCCTCCCAGGCCTCGCTGAACACAGCGACCTGGTCACTGTTGATCTTCACGGTCGACGCCTTCAGCTTGCTCGACCAGTCGGTCGCACCATTGCGGATGTCATAGCTTGGCGTCACCGACAGCGAACCTGCACCAATGCGGGCGCCGGTCATGCCAATGGTTCCCGACGACGACTTGCCGCCGGAAATCGAGGCCAACACACGTCGCATCGCCTCGGTTACATCGGCAGGCGTCTGCGCATTGATGAATTCACCACGGCTGTTGAGCGCGGCGTGCCAGATCTCATCGATGACCGTTCCATCGTCCACCGTCGACGGATCAGGGCTGCCGTTCCAGTTCGGCGGATTCTTGTACGGATCCGCCGTGGCGGCAGCATCCACGCCGTAAATCCGCCCCTGAGCACCAAGCGTGACACCGTAGAAATTCATGTGCAGATCGGCCTGGCAGTCCAGTCGCTTCCACTCCGCGCTGCCTTGGGACAACGTGCCGCAGCGCTCGTCCACCGGCACCTGCCCCTTGGGGAAGCCGGTATCGGAACGAAGCGGCGTCTTGCTGCCCGAGTAATAGGCCGCAGTGACGTCGGCCATCGTATTGCTGTAATTGTCGGCGAAGGGCAGTGTCGGCAGGTTCACGGTATTGACCGCGTCCGCGTTGGCGAACGAGCCATTCGGATAGTTCTTGGAATTCRTGTAGCCATCCGTGAACAACATGCCGCCATTGCGCTGGCAGGCGCGGATGACGGGCGCGCCGTCGTCGGTACGGCGGAACTGTTCGGCCAGATACTCCACAGCACGACGGTTGGGCGTGCCGCTGATCGGCTTCAATCCGTAGATCTGCTGATAGAGATCGGCGCGGTTGGTCACCAGATCATGCATCTTCACGTTCTTCAGGTCATTGATCGTGAAGTAACCCACCCGCATGTTGTCGACGCCGTACAACGCCTCGGTGGACGCACCGACAATGGCCAGCGTGCGGCTGCGGTGATACTGGAACCAATTGGCGAAGTTCTGCACCGCAGTGTCGTAGGCACCATCGATGCTGTAGTTGTCCTTCTTGATCTGATAGCGGCGCAGATTGCACTTGGGCCCACAGGCCCCCTGGATCACCGGTCGATTCGCATCGTCCGACTTGTATCCGTAGGGCGCCGGGGAATTCTCCGGCAGGTAGAAGGTCGCCGGGAAGTACTGCACGCCATATTGCACCGCAGAGCCGATGTCACGCGAAGCGGTGCGCCAGGCGTTGTTGCGATAATACGCATTGTCGGTTCCCGTCAGATCGGGAATCTTCATCCCGTCGACGAACTGGAATCCCTCACCGCTGCTTGAACGCACACTGGTCATGTTGTACGTGATGTCGTACCCCGCAAATCCGGAGCGCGGGTCGACACGCGCCGCCGTGGTACTGGCAGGGTTCCAGCGGGTTCCATCGGCCCTCAGCCACGGCTTGTAGCTGACTGACGGGTTGTAGTAGCTGGCGTTGTAGACGTGCGAGCGGGCGAAGCCGAAGATATCCAGCGGCGGGATCGCACGACCATACGAATAGCGCTCGTTGTAGTTGTTGTGCGCGTAAAGGTAAAGATAGCAATCGGCTGAACCGGAGTTGCAGTCCTGCCCAACGCTGTAGAAGCTGCCATTGTTGTTGAAGAAGCTGCCAGTCGACGTGCTGAAGATCAAGCGCCCGTCACCGCCCGGGAACATGCGCTCGAAGGTCATCGAATTCGAGTCATCCACGGCCATGATGAACGCAGGCGGTGTCTGCACCTGCACGTTCAAGGGCTCCTGCGCCAACACACCCTGCGCCTGCGCGGCCATCAGGGTATGCACCAGA
This sequence comes from Stenotrophomonas sp. 05L414_2, assembly GCF_056397905.1. Classification (NCBI taxonomy): domain Bacteria; kingdom Pseudomonadati; phylum Pseudomonadota; class Gammaproteobacteria; order Lysobacterales; family Lysobacteraceae; genus Stenotrophomonas; species Stenotrophomonas sp. 05L414_2. Next base: position 5,660 of record NZ_JBFTOJ010000028.1, on the reverse strand, counting down.
TAGCCGCCAGCGGCGACAACGGCAAGGCCTACGCCCGCCAGGATCCTGCGATTTCGCGTGTTCATGGGTTCCCCACCCTCACAGCTTGAATACGGTGTCGACCGCCGAGCGCGATGTCGCGTCGGTGGCCGTGTCGCCGGCGTATGTCGTGATCTGGTAGACCGGTGTTGCGGCCTCCAACGGCTTGCCCATGTCCAGCGCCCCTTCTCCCTGGATGCAGCCCTGGATCTGCCGGACCTTCACTGCCGGCTTGCTGCCCAGCTTGGTCTTGGCGACCCAGTCCGATGGATCGAAGCCATCGTCGCAGCGTTGATCGATGTCGGCCGAGGTAACCGTCGGGCTGTCACCCGGCGACTGGCGATTGGCAATCTTCTCCACGGCATTCTCGGCACTGYGGGCGGCGCCCTCGGCACTCTGGAAGGCTACGTTGCCGGCACGGTAGCCCGATGCCATGCGCTCYTGCATGCCGGCCACCTGCATGCCTATCACGCCCAGCAGCGCCAGCATGATCAGCAGAATCAGCGCGACGTAGAGCACGGCACCACGCTGCCGGACAGGGGCAGAGAAGGTGCGGCGCGAAGACAGCTTGATGGAGCGCATGGTCGTCAATTCCCGAACAGGCGGTTGCGCAACGCAACGGAAACTTCATAGGCGCCACGGTGGCGCTGGTCATAGGGATCGCCCGGCGCGATGGTCACACCAAGCACCCCCAGGTAGGTGGCTGCCGAACCCGGAGCCTGCGCCGACGCCCGCTGCGGGCTGCGCGCAAGCAGCCCCACCTGCACCATGCCGACGCGGCGCCATGCGCCAACAGCGGTCGCATCCGTCGCGGTGCTGACGGCACTGGCAACACGCTGGTCGACGATGCGGCCACTGGGCGGAGTGGAAAGCGAAATATCCGGCGTTGCGTCAAGGCCGTACAGGAGCTGCATGCTCTCGATGCCCTCCACCAGCTCCTCACCGTCACCGTAGCCACCGGCTCCGTTGGCGCGGGCGCGGTACAGGGCAGGCTCATTGTTGCCGTTGCTCGCGATGTAATACACCAGGCCATCGGCGCGATACAGCATCGTCATCGCGTTGTTGACCGAATAGCCGGTCAGATCCAGCTTCTCGATCTTGACGGTGGATCCACTGATGGTGGCCGGGAACACATCGGCGCGGGTGCAATCGGCCAGCGCGAACACCGTCGGAGTGCCGGCAGCACCCGCCTTCAGGCGCGCCATGCCGTCACCGGACACCGTCACCGTGGTTGTAGTGCCATCCACACCGACGCCTGTCACAACCGCCCCTTCCGGGCTCAACAGGCGGAGCACAAGCACATCACTGCCGGGCAGTGGCGCCGGCTTCAGGTTGATGATGCTCTTGGGCACGGATATCGCCGCGCTCCACGTGCGCCCCAGGGTCAGTGTATTGGTCGGGGCGGTGCCTGCGGCCTCATACCCCTGCACCGGCACCGAGAAATCCAGCGGATCTCCACTGCCCGCGGCGATACCGAGGTTGTAGCGGACATCGCCGGTGTTCTTGATCACATGCGCCTGGTCGTTCACGCAGCCAAAGTGACCCGCCATGCGCAGGTCACGCTGCAGGAAGTCCAATGCGAAACGTGCATTCTCCTGGGTCCGGGCAGCCCCCTCGGACAGGCGTGAAGCCGCGCGGGACGCGATGAAGATCTGCGTGATGCCCAGCAGAAGGACCAGACCGATGACCATGGCGATCATCAGTTCGATCAGCGACAGGCCGCGGGCTCGTGAAGACGGACTCATGGACGCGCTCACAGGAAAGTGGTCAGGCCGAAGGTGGTGAGGCTGTCGGGCTCCTTCGGATCCCAACGCTGATCACCCCAGGTAATGGCCACGCTGACCCGGCCGGTGCTCTGGGTAAACTGGACCTCTGCACTGGCCTTTTCACCGAGTGTCTTCACAACCTCACATTGCCAGCGTGCCACGTTGGTCTTCGGCGTCACCGCCGCGCCGGTCGGCCAGGCACAAGCACCATTGGCCGTCACCGCTCCGGCAGCGAACGAGGCCGAAGAGTAGGCCCCGCCGGCAAGCGTATCGGTGCGCTGGGCGCGCATCAGTTCGATCAGGTCGTTGGCCAGGTTGGTCGCCTGGGTCCGGTAATTGGCACTCTGTACGAATCGCACGCTCGTGGTCTGCAGCAAGGCAAAGCCGAGCAGCCCGAACGCAAGGATCAACAACGCAACCATCACTTCGATCAGGCTGAAGCCACCCTGGGACGAACGCGGAGAGGCAAGGTTGCGGCGATTCATGAGCAGGTTCCCTTGGTCACCCGGACCTGGCCGGACTTGTTGATCGTCAATGTGCTGCGCTGTTCGCCGGCCTTGCAGGACGCCGGGGACAGGACCACCGTCTGATCGTCCGCGGCCTTGCGACGGCCACGGCCATCAAAGGCGATGGTCGCTCCCGGGGGACCAACCACGCTCAATTGCGGGTTGCCCAGGGAAAAACGCAGCACGCTGTCATTGCTGCCCAGCACGCCATCAGCGTCGAGATCGGACCAGGCCAACAGCCCCTTTGACCATTCACCGTCACACGCCAGGCCATCGGTACTGCCACAGAGGCCACCACCACGGTTGTTGCGGATGGCCTCGCTGCGCGCAAGGTTGGTCAACGCGATTACTTCGTTGTTGGCAGTTGCCAGCCGGTTCGAACGAATCATGCTGCGGAAGCTCGGATAGGCGATCGACGACAGGATCACGAAGACGGTCAGGGTGACCATCAACTCAATCAGCGTGAAGCCGTTTTGCCGGCGCAAAGACATTGGACGCTCCCCAGCGTGTTGGTGGCCACGATGGCGCACCGGCCTGCCGCCGGCAAGCGGCGGCAGGATGAACGGTCAGATCCGGGCGACGGGCGTCAAAGCCTTGACATCCCGCCCTCCCCCACCGGTCCGGCGCGGTCCCCGCCGCGCCGTCCAGCCCCCCTCGCCTCGCTTACGCCAGCACMTGGTAGCAGGGCTGGTATTCGCCGGAGATCTTCATCCGGCGCTGCTCGACGAAGGCACGCAGCAGCGCGTCCAGGGCCTGCATCATGTCGGGGTCGCCATGGATCTGGAACGGCCCGAACTCCTCGATGCGGCGCATGCCGTCTTCCTTCACGTTGCCGGCGACGATGCCCGAGAAGGCCCGGCGCAGGTCGGCTGCCAGCGCGTGCGGCGCACGCCCGTGGTGCAGGTCCAGCGCCGCCATCGCCTCGTGGGTCGGCACGAACGGCTGCTGGTATTCCCACGGAATCTCGATGGACCAGTTGAAGAAGAACGAATCCTTCTGCGCCAGGCGATGCTCGCGCACGCGCTTGATGCCGGCCGACATCTTCTTGGCCACCGCCACCGGGTCGCCGATGACGATTTCGTAGCGCTCGGCCGCGGCGTCGCCCAGGGTCAGGCGGATGAAACGGTCGATCTGCTCGAAGTACGGCGCAGCGACGGTCGGGCCGGTCAGGATCAGCGGGAACGGCAGGTCCTTGTTCTCCTCGCGCAGCAGGATGCCGAGCAGGTACAGGATCTCTTCGGCGGTACCCACGCCACCGGCGAACACGATGATGCCGTGGCCGATGCGGACGAAGGCCTCAAGGCGCTTCTCGATGTCCRGCATGATCACCAGGTGGTTGACGATCGGGTTCGGCGAYTCGGCSGCGATGATGCCCGGCTCGGTSAKGCCGATGTAGCGCGTCAMGGTCCGGCGCTGCTTGGCGTGSGCRATSGTGGCGCCCTTCATCGGGCCCTTCATSGCGCCCGGGCCGCAGCCGGTACAGATGTCCAGGCCGCGCAGGCCCAGCTCGTAACCGACCTGCTTGGTATACAGGTACTCGTCGCGCGAAATCGAGTGGCCGCCCCAGCAGACCACCAGGTTCGGGTCACCCGGGTTGAGGATGCGCGCATTGCGCAGCAGCCCGAACACCGCATTGGTGATGCCCTCGGACGACTCCAGCTCGGCCGCGTAGGCCGGGCCCATCTCGATGGCCATGTACGCCAGGTCACGGACCACCGCGAACAGCAGCTCGGCCACGCCGCGGATGATCTCGCCATCGACGAACGCCATCGCCGGCGCATTGGCCAGGTCGATGCGCACGCCGCGATCCTGCTGTGCGACCTGGATGTCAAAATCGGGGTAAAGATCGCGCGCGGCGCGCGGATCATCGGAGGCACTGCCACTGGTCAGCACCGCCAGCGCGCAGCGGCGCAGCAGCTCGTGCATGCCACCACTGGAGGCGTCGCGCAGGCGCGCAACCTCGGCCCGCGACAGCACATCCAGGCCACCACGCGGGTAGATCCGCGCGTCCTGCACCGGCAGCGTCCGCGCTGCCTTTTCATTCGTTGTCATATCCACTTTTCTGCTTCCTTTAAGGTGTCCGACTGTACTGCCGCCCCCTTAAAAAGCAAAACGGCCGGGAAGCCCGACCGTTGGATAGGTGCGTCCCGCGTTCGCCGCTCCGGGACCGCTTCGGCGGCATCTGCGCCGCGCACGTGTCTGGATGCTACGCCGATGCACCACCTCCCGCAAGGACTTTCGCCTGAACGGAAAACGGCCGGGTTTCCCCGGCCGTTTCCCTTTACTGCATCAGGCTCTGACGGATCAGAACTTGTACTTCAGGGTCAGCTGCATCGACCAGCGCGACACACCGGTGTTGCCCTTGTCGTTGTTGTTTTCCTGGATGGTCGGGGTATCGGTGGCGCCGGTGAAGTTGTAGATGTACTTGCCGGTTGCCGGATCGATACCTGCGTAGCTGGCCACGCGGGAGGTGGASTTGAAACCGTAATCTTCAATACGGCCCCACTTCTTGTTGAGCAGGTTGCCGACATTCATGATGTCCAGCGCCAGCTCACCCTTGTGCTCCTTCACGAAGCCCGGGAATTCCTGGGCGATGTGCAGGTCGAAGCTGTTCACCCACTTGGTACGGAAGGCGTTTGCCGGAGCAATCTCGCCGCGGTACTTCTCCAGCTGCGGGTTGGCGGCAAGCCAGTCGAAGAAGGCCTTCTCCATCGCCGCACCGCCGGTGAACTTGACGTCGCCCGGGCCATTCGGCACGTAGAACAGGTCGTTGAAGTAACCGGCGCCAGTGGTGGCGGCGGCATCGCCGTTCATGTCGTTGTAGTAGATGTAGCTGAACGGACGACCCGAACGACCTTCGTAGAACAGGCCCACGGTGGTGTTGTAGTTGCCGAAGAACGCCTTCTTCCAGTTGATCGAACCGGTCACGCGGTCCTTGATCGCGTAGCGCGAATCATAGGCCACGTTCTCGTTGGCGGTACCGATCAGGGTGCTGCCCCAGTTGGAGGTGTTCTGCGAGCTGGTCAGCGGGCTGACTTCCTTCGCGGCGGTGTAGGTGTAGGCCAGCGACCAGCCCCAGTTCTCGGTCAGCGGCTTGTTCAGACCGGCGGTGAACTGGCGGCTGCTGCCCTTGTCGGTGTTCTTCATGAGCAGCACGTCGCCCATGTCAGAGGGACGATTGAACTTGCCGCCCGCACCGTTGCTGCCTTCACGGATGGAGCAGTTGGCGCCGGCGCACGGCACGTAGCCTGCGTCATTCCAGTACAGCTCGCGACCATCCTGGCCGATGCGGGTCGCTGCAACGCCCGAAGCGTTGTACAGGTCCAGTCGCTCGAAGTAGATCGCGCTCTTGACCTTGGTGTACAGGAAC
>NZ_JBFTOJ010000027.1:0-30863 GCF_056397905.1 Stenotrophomonas sp. 05L414_2 | reverse complement strand
GCGCAGGGGGCGCCGTAAATACGACCAGGTAGGCTCGGGCGCGCCATTCATGGCGCTTACGCCCCTGCGCAGCCCACCCGCGCGGCCCTGGACGGTTTCCGTGCGCGCCCAGCACGGAATCAACAGAAGAAGCGAAAAGCAGAAAAGCCGCGGCGATGCCGCGGCTTTTCCGGTAGCGCCGGGCGATGCCCGACGAACGCGAAGGCCTTAGTGCTTGGCTTCTTCCTTGGCGGCAGTGGCCTTGGCGTCGTCAGCAACATCGCGGGCCTTGTCGGCAACCTTCTGCGCGGCATCGGCCGTGGCGTCGCTGGCGTGGGCGGCGGCATCGGTGGCTGCGACCTTGGCCTTGTCGGCGGCGGTGGCGGTCGCGGCTGCGGCGCTGTCCAGCGCCTGCTGGGTATCGGCGGCAGCCTGTTCAGAGGCGGCAGCGGTCTTGTCGGCAGCGTCGCGGGTGGCGGCGGCGGCCTTGTCAACGGCATCGCGTGCGGCGACGCCGGCGCTGTCGGCGGCCTGCGCGGCATCCTGCTTGGCCTGTTCGGCTTCCGGGCCCTTGCAGGCAGCCAGTGCGAGCAGCAGGGAGGCGGCCAGCAGGGTAGTGGTCAGCGGACGAATCTTCATGGCGGTCTCCGGTACTGCAATGGATGGGGACGCCAGCCTATTCATACCGTTGTGAAGACCTGGTGGTGACCTGCGAACGGAACTGCGCGCAAAGAAAAAGCCGCTGGCGAACCAGCGGCTTCTTCAGAACAGCTTGAAGAAAGAAGTTATTACTTCTTGGCTTCTTCAGCAGCGTCCTTGGCCTGCTCAGCGGTAGCTTCGGCAGCCTTGGCGGCGTCCTTGGCTTCGCCAGCAGCGGCGTCGGTGGCAGCGCCAGCAGCCTGGGCAGCGGCGTCGACCGAAGCGTCAGCAGCGGTGGCGGCGGTGTCAGCGGCCTGCTGGGCAGCGTCGGCGGTCTGGGCGCCAGCAGCGGCGGCCTGGTCGGCAGCAGCCTGGGCTTCGGTGGCGGCCTGGTTGGCCGAAGCAGCGGCGTCCTGGGCAGCTTCCTGCTTCGAGCAGGCGGCCAGGGCCAGAGCCAGGGACATCGCGACCAGCAGCTTGTTGATGCTCATTGTGTAAATCCTCGTCGTTAGAATTAGGCAACGCGCATGCTGCGCGCCGACAACATGATGACAAGCCAAGATTGGGTGTCAAGCGATCCCGCATTCATTTTTGCGAAATAGACGTTAAACCCTTTCAGATCAACTCGATGGCGATAGCCGTCGCTTCGCCGCCGCCGATGCACAGGGTGGCAATGCCGCGCTTGCCGCCGCGCGTGCGCAATGCGTTGACCAGGGTGACCACCAGGCGTGCGCCGGAGGCGCCGATCGGATGGCCCAGCGCGCAGGCACCGCCATTCACGTTGAGCTTGTCGTGCGGGATGCCCAGTTCGCGCATCGGTGCCATCGCCACCACGGCGAAGGCCTCGTTGACTTCGAACAGATCGACCTGGTCCAGCGACCAGCCGGTCTTCGCCAGCAGGGTGTGGATGGCACCGATCGGGGCGGTGGTGAACCACTCCGGCTCCTGCGAATGGGTGGCATGGCCGACGATGCGCGCCAGCGGCTGCAGGCCGCGTGCGGCAGCATCTTCTTCGGTCAGCAGGACCACGGCGGCAGCGCCGTCGGAGATGCTGGAGGAACTGGCGGCGGTCACGCTGCCGTCCTTCTTGAAGGCCGGGCGCAGGGTCGGGATCTTGGCAATGTCCGAACGACCAGGCTGTTCGTCGCTGGCGACCTCGACTTCACCCTTGCGGGTGGCGACCTTCACCGCAACGATCTCGTCGGCGAAGGCGCCGTTGGCCTGGGCTGCCTGTGCGCGCTTGACCGATTCGATGGAGTAGGCGTCCTGCTCTTCGCGGGTGAACTGGTACTTGTCCACGGCGCATTCGGCGAACTCGCCCATGGCCTTGCCGTCATAGGCATTGACCAGGCCGTCGTGGGCCATGTGGTCCACCGCCTGGAAGTTGCCGAAACGGTTGCCGGTGCGCGAATTGGGCAACAGGTGCGGCGCGTTGGACATCGACTCCATGCCGCCGGCGACCACGACCTTGGCCGAACCGGCCTTGATCAGGTCATGCCCGAGCATGATGGCCTTCATGCCCGAACCGCAGACCTTGTTGAGGGTGGTGGCGCCGACCGACAGCGGAATACCGGCGGCGATCGCTGCCTGGCGGGCAGGGGCCTGGCCGAGATTGGCCGGCAGCACGCAGCCCATCAGGACTTCGGAGACGTCGCTGGCAGGCACGCCCGACTGTTCCAGCGCGGCGGCGATGGCGGCCGCGCCGAGGGTCGGGGTCGGAACGCCGTTGAACTGGCCGAGGAAGGAGCCGATGGCGGTGCGCTTGGCGGCGGCGATGACGATGTTGGACATGGCAATCTCGTTGATGCGTGAGCAATGTTCGGAAAGGAGACGACGGGCGTTGGATACGGCGCCGTTTCCCGGCAGACTGCGTGGGGGTCGGCCCAGTATAGAGGGTCGGCGAAGACTGCCGCTGGGCAGTACTGGATGCCTGCCCGGATGGCGGCAGGCCAACGTTCATGGGAAGGAAACGATGGAACGTAAGACGATGGGAAGGTCGGTCCTGGCATCGGCGCTGGCGGTGGCGCTGACGGCGTGTGGCGGTGGAGGCGGCGGCAGCAACGTGCGCATCGACCCGCCCCCGACCACGCCTCCGGTCACGCCCCCGGTCACCCCGCCTCCCGCTGCCAGACCGCTTGAGCCGGTCGTGGATGCGCATCTGGCACAGACCAACGCGCGTGCCGCACAGGCCACCGGCGCGACCGGCCGGGGCGTGCGCATCGGCATCGTCGATTCGGGCGTGCTGCGCAGTGCCGAGGCGCTGAACGGACGGGTGGTGGCCAACCTCAACTACATCGACCCGAGCCGCAACAATCTCAACGTCGATGACGTGCTTGGCCATGGCACGGCCGTCGCCAGCCTGGCGGCCGGTGTACCGGTGGGGGTCTGGCCCGGCGGCATCGCACAGGGGGCGGAGATCGTCTCGGCACGCATCATTTCCGACACCACGCCCAAGGATGACGGCAGTGGCAAGGGCAACTCCTTCAGCGGCACGCTGGGCGTGGCCGGGGTTCACCAGGACCTGATCAACTACGGCGTGAAGGTGATGAACAATTCATGGGGCGGCCTGTACTGGACCGACCTCGGCACCACAGCGCAGGTCGCGGGCGAATACCGCCCCTTCATCATCAATCACGGTGGCCTGGTGGTGTTCGCCGCAGGCAACGAAGGGCGCGACCAGCCCAGCAGCGTGGCCGCGCTGCCCAGCCAGCGTGGCTTCGGCGGATCGCTGCCGGCAGCGGATCTGGAAAAAGGCTGGCTGGTAGCTACTGCAATCGATCCGAACAAGCCCGGTGAACGTGCGCCGTGGGCCAATGCCTGTGGCGACGCCGCGCGCTATTGCCTGACCGCTCCCGGCAGCGCGGTGTTCCCGGAGCCGGGTACCGGCAAGTACCTGTGGAACTACGGTACGTCCTTCGCCGCGCCGCTGATCTCCGGTGCTGCGGCGCTGGTCTGGCAGCGCTATCCCTACTTCGACAACGACCTGGTGCGGCAGACCCTGCTCGGCACCGCCACCGACATCGGGGCGCCGGGCGTCGATCCCATCTACGGCTACGGCATGCTCAACGTCGGCAAGGCGGTGAACGGTCCCGGCCGCTTCGACTGGGGCGATGCCACGGTCAATGTCGACGCGGCCTCTTCGGGCTCGATCTGGAGCAACGACATCGCCGGCGCTGGCGGCCTGATCAAGCGCGGCGATGGCCGGCTGGAGCTGAGCGGCAACAACAGCTACAGCGGTGCGACCCGCATCGAGCGCGGCACCCTGGCCCTGCGCGGTGGCGCCGTGATCCGTTCCAACGTGAGCGTCTCCGGTTCCGGTGGTGCCTCGATGGCCGGCCTGCAGTTCATGCCCGGCACGCCGCGGGTGATCGGCAACGTCGACAACGGCGCCAGCGTGGTGCTGGTCAACGCCAACACCACCGCGACCATCGAAGGCAATTACAGCCAGCGGCCGGATGCGCAGCTGATCGTCGCGCTGGGGGTGAACGCGCTGCAGGTGACCGGCACCGCACGCCTGGCCGGCGGCGTGGTGGTCGATGGCATCGTGTCCGGTTACGTGCCGCAGGTCGGCAGCCGCCAGGATCTGGTCCATGCCAACGGCGGTATCAACGGCACGTTCACCACGCCGGTGGCCAACACCGGCGCCAACGGCCTGACCCTGCTGCAGGCGCAGTACGGCTATGGCAGCAACGACGCGTGGATGGACCTGACCCAGGTCAACGTTTCGGCAGCCGCATCGGGCCTGGGCGCCAATGCACAGGCATCGGCACTGCGGGTGCAGTCGGCATTCACCGCGCTGGACCGCAATGCGGATCTGCAGGGCTCGGCGTTCGGCGTGGCCGCAGGCGCGCTGCAGCGTACGTCTGGCGGAACCGATGGCCTGTCGGCGAGCCTGGAGAGCCTGTCCGGACAAGCACATGCGCGCGCTGAAGCGTCGACCTTCGACAGCGTGGACATGTCGCGCCGCGCGGTTGCCGAGCGCTTCGACCGCGTGCAGGCTGCGCCGAAACTGCGTGGCGCCTGGCAGAGCGCGCTGGGTGAAGCCGGGCAGGGCAGCTTTGCCGGCAACGCCGCCGACAGCCAGGGCTGGATGGCCGGCCAGGACGTGGCACTGGGCAGCAACGGCCTGCTGGGCATGGCCTTTGGCGAAACCCGCAGCAACGGCGGCAGCAACTTCAGTGGTGATCGTGGGCGTGACCGCCAGGCGCAGGCGCAGTTGTATGCCGGCTGGAACCTGGGGCGTGGCTATGCGCTGGCCCAGTTCGGCACCGGCCAGTTCACCCGGGAACTGGATCGCCAGTTGCTGCTGGGTGCCGGTGCCTACGGTGTGTCCGCGCGCTACGGCGGACGTTTCAGCAGTGCCAGCGTTGAAGGCGGCTATCGTTTCGGGCGCATCGGTGCATCGTTGACACCGTACCTGGGGGCAAGCAGCACCCGCCTGGACACCGATGGCTTCAGCGAGCAGGGCGGCTTCGGCTTCGGCCTGCGCGGTGAGGCGTCGCGTGCACAGCGCAGCCAGATGCTGGCGGGCCTGCGGGGTGAGCGGCAGTGGGGTCGTTGGACCCTGCGCGGCCATGCCGAATGGCAGCAACGGCTGGATGGCGGTGAGCAGGACTGGCAGGCAAGTTTCGTTGGCATTGACGCCTGGGCGCCGTTGGCCGGTGTTGACGCACCGCGTGGCAGTGCCTTGTTCGGCCTGGCGCTGGAATCGTGGTGGGGCCGCAATGGCCGCCTGAGCCTGGGTATCGACCAGCGCGTGGGTGGCGATGATGCACGTCAGGCGGCGCTGCGCTACAGCACTGGTTTCTGATCATGGCGCCGGGCGTGCTGCCCGGCGCGTTCATCCGGCGGTGSCGACCCACCGTCGGCACGCGTCCGGTTGCCGGGGGCGGCGCTCAGCCGCCGCGCAGGTCGCCCAGGCGCGGTGTGCTGCGGCCCAGCGGCATCTTCAGCTTGCCGATCGACAGGATGCGCGCTTCTGCGATCCGGTCAGCCGCGCGCTGCGGGGCAATGTTCTCGCGCTGCGACAGTTCGAAGATGCGCGTCAGGTTGTGGTAGATGCTGCGGATCAGCCGCATCGCGCGCTCGCGGTTGTAACCGTCGATTTCCAGCGACACGTTCATCACGCCACCAGCGTTGACCGCGTAGTCAGGCGCATACAGGATGCCGCGCGCATGCAGCTCGTCGCCGATCTCCAGGCTGGACAGCTGGTTGTTGGCGGTGCCACAGATGATCTTCGCCTTGATCCGCGGCAGCGTGTCGGCGTTGATCGCGCCTTCCAGCGCGCACGGCGCGAACACATCGGCGTTCACTTCGTGGATCTCGTCCGGCTTGACTGCCTCGGCGCCGAAATCGTTGACTGCACGATCCACCAGCGCGCTGTCCAGATCGGTCACGTACAGCTTGGCGCCACGGTCGCGCAGCAGCTTCACCAGTTCCATGCCGATATGGCCCAGGCCCTGCACCGCGATGCTGGTCTTGCCCACTTCCTCATGGCCGAACTTGAAGCGCATCGAGGCCATCAACGCCTGCAGCGCGCCATAGGCGGTGAACGGCGCCGGATCTCCCGAGCCGCCATGGACCTGGTGCACGCCGGTGACGAACTGGCTCTCCAGGTAGATGTTCTCCATGTCGTTGACGTCGGTGCCGACGTCCTCGGCCGTGATGTAGCGACCACCCAGCGAATCGACATAGCGGCCGAACGCGCGGAACAGCACTTCGGTCTTGTCGACCTTGGGGTCGCCGATGATCACCGCCTTGCCGCCACCGACATTGAGACCGGCCAGTGCATTCTTGTAGGTCATCGTGCGGCTCAACCGCAGCACATCGGCCAGCGCATCGTCGGTGCTGGCGTAAGGGCGCATGCGCACCCCGCCCAGGGCAGGGCCCAGGGTGGTGTTGTGGATGGCGATGATTGCCCGCAGGCCGGCATCCTGGTTGTGGCAGAACACCACCTGTTCGTGGCCGGTGGTTGCGAGGGTTTCGAATAGCATGGGGTCTCCGATGGCGCGATCTGCGGTGAACTGCGGCGAACTGCCAATGAACGGTAGGGTCCGAAAACAAAAAAAGCGACGTCGTCGGTACAGGGGGACGGGTCGCGCGGCGCCATTCTAGTCCATTCGCCCGGGATATGCCGTCGACGCCGGACGCGCCCGGGTTAAAGAAGATGAAAGTGCGGCCGATGCTGCGACGACGGCAGGTCGCCGGATGTGATGAAGGCGCAGGGGCAGGCAGTGGCAGCAGGACAACGACAGGATGGGCGGCGATGACCGCAGCGTGGTGGCGATCTGTGCTCCGTTGGCTGTCGCAGCTGACCGGGCAGGCCCCGGCACGCCTGGCCGCAGCCCCCCGCCAGGCCGTGGCGGCCGCGGCGGCCAGCCTGCAGGGCGACGCCTTGCCGGCGGCCGAGGTCGCCGCCCACCTGCAGCGCGGACTGCACGCGCTGGCCCTGTATCCGCGCTTGGCAGGCGAACCGGCGGCGGTCAGCGCATCGGGTCTGGCCGAAGCGGTGGACCGCGCGCTGCAGGACCGCGACTGGGCTACCCGGCAGCTGCCGCGGCGCCCGCAACTGCTGCCGCAGCTGATCCAGACGGTCAATGACGACGTTGCATCGGCGCGGGTGATGGCGGCGATCATCGGCCAGGATCCGGTGCTGACCGGCAACCTGCTCCGGATCGCCAACAGCCCGGCCTACAAGGTGCACGAGCGGCCTGTGGAAAGCCTGCAGCGGGCGGTGACCCTGGTCGGCACCGAAGGTGTGCGGCAGATCATCAGTGCAGTGCTGGTGCAGCCGGTGATGCAGGTGCAGTGCGAGGTGTTCCCGCAGTTCAGTTCGATCATCTGGGAGCACGCCCTGCTGGCGTCGCGCGCGGCCGCTGACCATGCGCGCACGGTCACCTTCGGCGATGCCTTCGCTGCGCAATGGCTGGGCCTGGTGCAGGGCCTGGGGGCGGCGCTGGTCATGCGTCAACTGCTGCAGGAAGCACAGGCTCGTGGCGAAGAGGTGGAGCCGGCGCTGGCCCTGCAGTTGCTGCAGCAGTGGTCACTGCCGTTGGCGCAGCGGGTGGCAGCAGCGTGGGAATTGCCCGAACCGGTGCATCAGGCCCTGGCGCCTGATGCAGACGGTCCGCTGGCCGACAGCCTGCGCCTGGCCAGCGCCGCCGCGGCGGCCAGCCTGCTGTGCCGGCACGGGCATGCCAGCCAGGGCCGCATGCTGGCCTTGCTGGAACAATTGCCGGCAGCGCCGCCACACGCGCTGCGCTGGATCTGGCGGCGCCTGCATGGGCGCAATGTGGAAACCCTGGACGAAAGCCTGCACGGCGATGGCGAGGGGGCCGCCCCCTGATCGTTACAGCTGGGATTCCAGCGGCAACCAGCTGATCACCCGTGCCGTCCAGCGTTTGCCAAGACTGCTGCCGGGCTCGGCATCGACCCAGTGCGGCGGCGGCTCGCGCTGCAGCCAGCGCAGTTCGTCATCAGCGCCCAGTGCCAGCCACCAGGCGTGTTCCGGGCTGGCCAGGCGCAGGTATTCCGAGCGCAGCTGTGCGCCCAGCACCGGGTCGTCGAACAGCACGCCCATCTCGGTGTTGAGATAGGCCGAACGCGGATCGAGGTTGAACGATCCGACGAACCCGCGCCGGTCGTCGACCAGCAATGCCTTGGTGTGCAGGCTGGCGCCGCTGCTGCCGAACAGGCTGCCGTCACCGGCCTGGCCGTTCGCCTTCAGTTCGTACAGCTGCACGCCGGCCTTCAGCAGCGGCACCCGGTAGCCCATGTAGCCACCGTGCACGGCAGCCACATCGTTGGCCGCCAGCGAGTTGGTCACCACGCCGACCTGGGCGCCGCGTCCGGCCATCGCCGAAAGTCCGTTCAGCCCTTCGCTGCCGGGAACGAAGTACGGCGAGATCAACAGTGCCTTGTAGCGCGTCGACTGCAGCTGCCGGACCAGCTCGGTGACCAGCCAGTCGTCGTGTGCATCGTCGTGGTGCTTCATCGGTGGATCGGACACGATCCGTACCTGCCTGCTCCAGTGCAGCGGCTCCGGGCTGGCACGCTGTCGCTGGCGCGACTCGGCCACGCGCTGCAGGTATGGTTGGGCCTGCGCATGCAGCGCGTCCAGATCGGACTGGCGCACCAGCTGGCGCAGCTGTGCATCGGTATAGGTTGCCAGCGCCGAGATCGGAATCGCTGCGTCGCTGTTCCAGTAGTCGTCGAAGATCTGGTTGGCCTGCTGCACGGCCGGGCCGGCCACCACCAGGTCCAGGTCCTGGAAATTCACGTCGCTGCGCGCGCTGAAATATTCCTCGCCGATGTTGCGGCCACCCACGATCGCAATGCGGCCATCGGCGATCCAGCTCTTGTTGTGCATGCGGTGGTTCACGCTGAAGGCGCGTTGCACCAGCTCCAGCGTGCGGGCCATGCCGCTGCGGTTGCGGAACGGGTTGTACAGGCGAAGCTCGATGTTGGGATGCGCATCGAGCGCCATCATCAGCGCATCCTTGTCCTTGGCATTCATGTCATCAAGCAGGATGCGCACGCGCACGCCACGTTCGGCAGCGTCGTACAGCGCCTTGGCCATCAAGTGGCCGATCAGGTCGTCGTGCCAGATGTAGTACTGCAGGTCCAGGCTGCGGCCGGCGTGCTCGGTGATCATCGCGCGGGCAGCGAACGCATCCATGCCATCGCTGAGGAAGGCCACGCCCGACTGCCCGGGATGGGCGGCCTGCAGGGGCATCATCTGCCGATCAATGGGCGTCTGCGCAGGTTGCAGCGGCAGTACCTGCGACGCTTCGCCGCGCGCCTGCGGGGCCAGGTGGTCGGCCAGCAGCAGGCCGGACAGCACCAGCAGAAGCAGGGCGGCGATGATGATCGCGGCCACGCGCAGCAGGCGTCGCCATAAAGGTTTGCGCAGACTCATGACGCCGATGGTAGATCCTGGCTACGCATGGAGGTAGACCCACGCCAAGCGTGAATGAACTGTCACCGGTAGATCCACGCCACGCGTGGATGAACTGTCACCCCGGTAGATCCACGCCACGCATGGATGAGCTGCCACCGGTAGATCCACGCCATGCGTGGAAGAACTGCCACCGGTAGATCCACGCCATGCGTGGATGAAGCGCCGTGACTCAGAACCGCTCGTCGCTGCCCAGATAGCGCCACTGGCCCACGGCCAGCGGGCCCAGCGCCACCCGGCCGATGCGCAGGCGGCGTACGGCCACCACCTGCAGGCCGGCAGCCGTCACCGCAGTCCTCAGTCCCTTCGCGGTCAGTCCCTTGCCTGCAAAACGCAGGCGCTGCTCGCTCTGCCAGCTGACCTTCGGGCCGCCTGCTTCATGCTGCAGCCGGGCCATCAGCCACGGGCCACGTTCCGGGCCGCCTTCAGCCACTTCGACCAGGTACTCCTGTTCGGTGCGGCCCAGGTTGCGCTGCAGGTGCGCGAGCACCGCCGGATCCTGGCTGACCACCACCAGCCCGTTGTCGTCGGCCGGCAGCGAGGATGCCAGCTGCAGGCCGTGGAAATGCCGTTGCAGCGGGCGGATGTCACTGGCATCCAGTTCGCTGCGGGTCTCGGTGCGGATCAGCGCGCACAGGGCATCGGCTGGCACGCCCGCCGGTTTGTGCAGCAGCATGCTGGCGCGCTCGGCCTTGCTGTCGCTGGCCTGCTCGGCCACCACGATGCTGGCGCTCTCGTCCACCGGGCGCTGCGGCTGTTCCACCACTTCGCCATCGACGCTGACCCAGCCRCCCTCGATATAGCGCCGCGCTTCACCACGCGGGATGCCGAGCAGGGCGGACAGGCGTTTGTCGAGTCGGGTCGGTTCCATGGCGAAAGGTCGGGCAGGGGGCGCGCAGTGTAGCCGCTACGCCGGCTCAGCGCTGGCCGCGGTTGGCCAGCTCGGTCAGGTACAGGCGGGTATCGAACTCCAGCTGCAGGTAATCCGGCTCCATGTGCTGGCACAGCTGGTAGAAGGCCTTGTTGTGGTCGGCCTCCCTCAGATGGGCCAGCTCGTGCACCACGATCATGCGCAGGAAGGCAGCTGGCGCCTGCCGGAACACGGTGGCGATGCGGATCTCGCGGCTGGCCTTGAGCCGGCCGCCGTGTACACGGGAAATGGCGGTGTGGGTGCCCAGGGCATGCTTGATGACCTCCAGCGTGTTGTCATAGCAGACCTTGTTGAGCGGCACCGACTTGCGCAGGTAGCGGTCCTTCATGTCCTGGGTGTAGTCGTACAGCTGGCGGTCGCTGCGCACCTCATGCGGGTCGGGGTAGCGCTGCTGCAGCCAGGGGCCGAGCTTGCCCTGTGCCAGCAGATCGCTGACCTGGGCGACCAGGGGTTCGGGGTAGCCGGTGAGGTACTTCAGGACAGCCATGCAGGGGCGTCGGCGCGTCGGTAGAATGGGGCATCCAGATTACACGCGGTACGTATCGACCATGGCAAAGCCCAACGCGCTGCAGGAACAATTGCTCAAGGCCGGCCTGGCCAAGAAGTCGCAGGCCAGTGCCGCCGCGCGTGAACAGGCCAAGGCCCGCCAGGGCAAGGCCGAGTCGACGTCGGCGGAGGTCCAGCGTGAAGCTGAACGTGCCCGGGCCGAGAAGATCGAGCGTGACCGTGCGCTGGCTGCCGAGCGCAACGCGCAGGCCCGGCAGGCTGAGCGCAAGGCGCAGGCCAAGCAGATCATCAGCGCCCACGCCGTGCCGCACAAAGGCGAGGACGAGTACCGCTTCAGCGATGGCGCAGTGATCCGCACCCTGTTGATCGATACCAAGCTGCGCAAGGCATTGTCGGTGGGCGTGCTGGTCATTGTGGCCCATGGCGATGGCTACGCGGTGCTGCCACGCGCGGCAGCGGAGAAGGTGCGTGAACGCGCCCCGGAAGCCATCATCGTCGACCATGGCACGCCCGGCTCCAGCGCCGAGATCTCCACAGGCAACGCCGAGGACGACGCCTACTACGCACAGTTCCAGGTCCCCGACGACCTGGTCTGGTAAGGCGACGCTGAACCGGTCGCAGCGTCCGCCGGGCATGGCCCGGCGCTACCGATTGCGGCGGGGTGTATTGTCCCCATATCAGGCGACACACCTGCGGAGGATGGCCATGGCTACCGGTTGGGCCGGAGATGGCGCGGTCCAGGACCAGATCGACGCCACCGTCGACGATGCGATTGCCCACGCGCGGCGCCAGCTGCGCCAGGGCCCGGGTCTGGAACACTGTGAGGAATGCGACGCGCCGATTCCTTTGGCGCGGCGTCAGGCAGTGCCTGGCGTACGGCTGTGCGTGAACTGTCAGCAGGCGCATGACGAAGAGGAACAGGCGCAGAGTGGCTACAACCGCCGGGGCAGCAAGGACAGCCAACTGCGGTAAGGGTGGTCGGCAGGGCGGCGCCCTGCACCCGCGGTAGTGCCGGCCGCTGGCCGGCAACCTTGAGAGCAATAGCAACAGCAACAGCAAGAGCGGCATTCCGTGGGATGGCGGGGTGGGCCCGGTTGCGGGAGACGCCGTAAACCCATCCATGGGGGCTTGGCCGCGGCATCCATGCCGCGGACACTCCCGCAACCGGACCCACCCCGCCTTCGACAGGTTCCCGCGATCTGTCATGGATCCACGCCATGCGTGGATGWATYYCSATSGAAATCGAATATTTCGATATTGGATCGAAGAGCATCCACGCGTGGCGTGGATCTACGTGTCGACCAAGGTCGACACCTACCAACAGCAGCCGGGAATTGTCGAAGGCGGGGCACTGTGGGTTTGCGGGGTGTGAGCGGCATGGATGCCGCGACCAAGCCTCCAGGGATGGATTCACGGCGTCCCCGCACACCCACAGTGCCCCGCCATCCCACGGAATGCCGGCTTTTGACGTTGACGTTGACGCTGACGTTGCCTTGGTTTGAAGGCCTCTGCGGGTGCAGGGCGCCGCCCTGCCGAACACCCCCTCAGCCGTCGCCCTGGATGCCGCCGGGCGCCTGCGTCGGGTCCCGCCAGCGCCGCACCGTGCGCTGGAAGAACAGGTTGTTCGGCAACTGCAGCACCGTGCCCTCGTGGCCGTTGCCGGTTTCCTGCAGCGTGGTGTAGATCAGGTTCACGTCGATCACCCGGCCCTTCAGCCCGGGCTTTTCGCCGTTCTCCAGCACTTCGATGTAGTCATGCAGGCGGAACGGTCGCGTGGTGAAGATCAGCAGSGTGCAGAAGATGTTGGACAGCACGCTCCAGGCSGCGAAGAACGCCACCGCGCCSACCGCRGCGAARCCGGTGAASGCSGTCCACAGCACCGAGGGCGATGCACCGAGCAGGCTGAGGATGTACAGCACCGCGCTGAAATAGACCACGAAGCTGGTGATCCGGCGCGCGCCCATCACCATTTCCGGCGGCAGCGTGTAGTGGTCGGCGAAGCGGCGGATCRGGCGCCGCGCCAGCACCCGCACCAGCCAGGCGGCGAGCAGGGTGATCAGGATCTGCAGGGCGATCCCGATGTCATGCAGCCAGGGGTGGGTCCAGGCGGGCAGGTGGTCCTTCAGCGACAACATCATGGGGCGACAACGTGTGACGGAAACGGGGCTTGATGTTACCCGGCGCGTGTCGACGTTTCGACCGCCTGTGCCCAGGCAAGGCAGACAAGGTCCTGTTTGTGCTGCTGCAGGCAGGCGCGGCCGCTTTCGGCACGCCAGTGCAGGGAAACGTCGAACGCCTGCAGCAGCATGCAGGTCGCGATCGCCAGCAGGGCGGCGCAGGAAGGGCTGGACATGGGATGCTCCTGGCCGGGCAGGCCTGCGGGGGACCTGTGATGGATGCAGCCAGGCGCGAAAAGGTTGCAACCGAAAAGCGCTCCGGAAGATCTAAACCTTTTTCCGGCAGGCCGCATCCAACGGATATGCTCGACACCACCATGCCCGCGCCGCCTGCCGCCAACGACGTCGTCGACGAAACCGCCTTGGTACGTGCAGCGGCGGCCGGCGATACCGCTGCCTATGAACAGCTGTATCGGCAGCATGCGCCGCGGGTGTTTGCCACCCTGTGGCGGCTGTGTGGCGGGCAGCAGGCGCGTGCCGA
This sequence comes from Stenotrophomonas sp. 05L414_2, assembly GCF_056397905.1. Classification (NCBI taxonomy): domain Bacteria; kingdom Pseudomonadati; phylum Pseudomonadota; class Gammaproteobacteria; order Lysobacterales; family Lysobacteraceae; genus Stenotrophomonas; species Stenotrophomonas sp. 05L414_2. The sequence goes on along the minus strand of NZ_JBFTOJ010000027.1, from coordinate 17,193 downwards.
GGATGCACTGCAGGAAGCGTTCCTGCAGGCATGGAAGGCACTGCCCGGCTTCCGTTTCGAGAGCAGCCTGTCGACCTGGCTGCATCGGTTGGGAGTGAACGCCGCGCTGATGGAACTGCGCGGTCGTGCCGCCGGGCATGACCACGACAGCCTGGACGACGTGGACGGTGGGCTGCCGGAGATGGCGGTGCATGACGGCTGCGCCGGCACCGAACGCGACCTGGAACGCGCGTTGGCGACCCTGCCGCCGCGCGCGCGTGCGGTCTTGGTGCTGCACGATATCGAAGGCTGGAAACACCATGAAATCGCCGGCCAGCTGCAGATGGCGGTCGGCAGTTCCAAAGCACAGCTGCATCGCGCGCGTGGCCTGCTGCGCGCGCGCCTGGGAGACATGACATGAGTACGCACGACCCCGATCACGACCTGCTGGCGCGCCTGCGCGCCCTTCCCGCGGAACGCAGCGCACCGGCCGATGGCTGGGAACGCCTGTCGGCGCGGTTGCCACCCCGCGAACCGGTTGCCGTGCAGGCGCCGGTGGACAACGTGGTGGCCTTGCCACTGCGCACCCGTCGACGCTGGTGGCTGCCGGTTGGCGCGGCGTTGGCAGCCAGCCTCGCGCTCTACGCGGTGGCGCCGTGGCGGCACGCGCCCGAGTCGCTGCCTGCACCCAGCGGCCTGCAGCTGCAGGCCGATGCGATGACCGAACAGTACCGGCAGGCAGTGGCGTCGCTGCCTGATGGCACTGCGCCGGAGTGGCAGCCCGCGCTGCATGAACTGGATCGCAGCGCGGAACAGATCCGCGCCGCGATGGCGCAGGACCCGCGTGCGCCGCACCTGCTTGGACAGCTCAAGCGGACCTATGCGCTGCGGCTCGAACTGACCCGGCAGGCGGCCCAGGCCGCCTCCGGTCTGACAACCTGAGGAGACCCCCCGATGCGAACCCTTTTCCCTCTCTGCGCGGCCCTGCTGCTGGTGCCCGCCATGGCGCTGGCCGATACACGCGTCGATGAACGCCACAATGTTGCTGCAGGCGGCCGCATTGAACTGAGCAACGTCGCTGGCAAGGTGACTGTACGCGGCTGGGACCGCAATGACGTGCAGCTCACCGGCACGCTCAGCGACGGCCTGCAGCTGCGCCAGGAAAAGAGTGCCAACCGGGTGCGCTGGGAAATCGAGTATCCGCGACGCGGCAACAATGGCGGCGCCACCTTGACCCTCAACGTGCCCCGCTCGGTGGAGCTGCTGCTGAGCACGGTCAGTGCCGACCAGGACATCAGTGGCGTGGACGTGCGGCGGCTGCAGGCAGATACCGTCAGCGGCAACCTTGCCGCCGCCGGTCGTAGTGGCGACAGCGTGCTCAATACGGTCAGCGGCAATGTCACTGCGCGGTTGCAGACCCCGCGGCTGGACGTCAACACGGTCAGCGGCCGGATCGAGGCTGGCGGGGGCGTTTCCGGGGAGATCGGGGCGCAGACGGTGTCTGGCCGGGTAGGCGTCGATGCCGGTCGCATCCAGCGCCTGGTGGTGGAGACGGTATCCGGAGGCATCGACCTGTCGGCGACCGCCTTGGCACCAGGCGGGCGCATCAACGTCGAGTCGGTCAGTGCCTCGGTCAGCCTGCGCCTGCCGCGCACGGTGTCGGCGCAGCTGTCAGTGAACAGCTTCAGCGGGTCGATCAACAGCGACGCCGGCAAGGTGGAGCGGCCGCGCTATGGGCCGGGCAGCAGCCTGGATGCGCGGCTGGGCAGCGGCGACGGCGATATCCGCGTGCAGTCGCACTCGGGTAGTGTGCAGGTGCGCCTGGACCGCTGAGCGCGGCCCGGCAGGCCGCGGCGGCAGCGCCGCCGCGGTCGGGGGAGGGTCAGCTGGCTTTCTTCAGCGCCCAGGTGGTACCGAGAACTTCAATCTTGCCACCGCTCTTGCGGAACGCGGCCAGGTCGGAGGCGATCGAGTCGCTGTTGACCACGGTGCTGGCGGATGCGCCCTTGCGTTCGCTGCGGATGCTGTTGCTGGCCTTCGCGGGGGTCTTTGCCTTGCGGGGCATGGTTGCTCCTGTCAGGTGGAAGGGGAGGAAAGCGCGCAGGATTCAGCCTGGCGCAGGTAGTCCTGCCGCTCGCGGCGGCAGTCGTCGCCGCCCATCGAAAACTGGCGGCAGATCGCCGGGCGCTGCGAATAGATCGTGCAGCGCAGGTGATACGGATCGATCGCCGCGCACCAGCCTTCCTCGTTGCGCGCCATCACGGCACGGCCGTGAGCGTCGCGCGACAGGAACTGGCCGGGCACGTGGTCGCCGGGCTGCAGCAGGACCGGCAACCGGCAACAGACCGCGTCACAACGGCGGCAGTCGATGGGTGCTGGTTCAGCGTCAGGTTGTACGGCCACAGGGGCCTGGCGGGTGCCCAAAGCGGGTCTCGATGGCGGCTCGGGTAATACGCGGACCATGATCGAGCCAGAGGGCATGGTCGCCAGACCCGCTGGGCGGGTCAGGCTGCACCATGGGTACACACACCGGCGAGGCCAGCGGAAGGTGCAGCGGTTTTCTAGCCGGCCAAGGGTAGCTCAGACCGCGTAACGTTTTGTTAATCCCGGCTGGCTGCCGCCAGCGCGAGGCCCTGGACGACCCCCAGCGAGGGCTCGCCGTGCACCATCCGGGCGCCCGGGAACGCCTCGGCAGCGGCCTGCCGCAGGTAGCCGGCGCGGGACATGCCGCCGGTCAGGAACACCGCGTCAGGGTCGCCGCCGATGTCGCTGCGGACCTGGGCCAGCAGTTCGCGGATCTGGCTCAGGTAGCCATGGGCGGCGGCGGCCAGGCCGTCGGCGCTGTTGTCCACGTGCAGGTCGCGGGCGATGTAATCCAGCGTGCTGCGGTGTTCGCTGGCACCGCTGAGGGCGATCTTGGCGCGCTCGACATCGCGGTACAGGCGGGCGGTGTTGCCGGTGTCCTGCAGCGCCTGCAGGCGCGCGCCCCACGGCGCGTCGACGTTGTCGTAGTTGTGCTGGCGGAACTCGCGCTGGCGGGTCATGTCCTGCACGGTGGCCGCTTCCACGTAGTGGTGGGTGGGCACGCGGGTGATGCCGCGGCCGAACAGCGGCATGTAGCCGGAAAGGCTCAGGGCCAGGTCGATATCGGTGCCGCCGCGGGCAATACCCCAGGCACGGTGGATGCGCGGGGCCTGGCTGCCGCCCACTTCGGCGTGGGCGATATCGGTGGTGCCGCCGCCGATATCGACGATCACCGCCTGATGGCGATCGCGGCTTTCAGCGTGGTAATGCATTGCTGCGGCGGCAGGCTCTTCGAGGAAATCGATGTGGTCGAAACCAGCCTGGCCGGCTGCTTCGCGCAGGATGTCCAGGGCCTGGTCGTTGCCGGCCTCGCCGATCGAGCTGCGGAACTGCACCGGGCGGCCGAGCAGGGCGCTGCGCAGCGGCTGGCCGAGCTGGGCGCTGGCGGTCAAGCGGATGTGTTCGAGGATGTGCGCGGCAATGCCGGTGATGGTCTGCCGCGCGCGTGGGTGCAGGTTGTAGCCGAGCATGGACTTCGGGCTCTGCACGAGGTTGCCTTCGTGCTCCTCGAAATACGCTTCCAGCGCGTCGTCGCCATAGACGGCGTTCTGCAGCAGGTCGCTGGCGCTGCGTTCCTTTCCGGCGCGAGCCTCCATCCATTCCCGGCGCAGGGCGCGCAGTGCCTCGCGGCGCAGGGCCTGTGGCGTGCGCTCCTGGCCAGCGGCGCGGGCTGCACGGGCGGCGCTGTCGATCAGCTGCTGCAGTTCGTGTTCCTGCCCGGCGTCGAGCTGAAAATCGTCCGGGTCGGGCACCACGCCGGGGAAGTACACGCTGGTGCGGAACTGCTCGGCCTCGCCGAAGCGGATCGGCAGCAGCTTCCCATCACGCACGATGGCGGCGGCGGAGTTGCTGGTACCGAAGTCGATGCCGAGGCGCATGGGGAGGTCCGGGGACGATCAGGGGCCGCGCACTCTGCTGGAGTTTGCCGCGCGCTGCAAGTTCCGGTGCCTGCCTCGGGCGGGGTGGGGCGAGGTCCGGTCCGGACCGACGTCGGAAAATGAACGAAAAGGCAGGGCGGTTACAATGGCCGCTGTTGATTCATTTTGAGGTACTTGCAATGTCTTCTGTTCCCGCCTGCCCGCAGTGCACCCTGGAAAACACCTATGCCGATGGCGCGCTGTGGATCTGCGCCGACTGCGGCTTCGAGTGGACGGCCGAAGAAGGTACCGGTTCGACCCTGGTCGTGCGTGACAGCAACGGCAATACCCTGCAGACCGGCGACACCGTCACCGTGATCAAGGACCTGAAGGTCAAGGGCTCCTCAATCCCGCTCAAGCAGGGCACCGTGATCCGCAACATCCGCCTGGTCGAAGACGATGCCGAGCACATCGAGGGCAACTCGGACAAGATCAAGGGCCTTGTGCTGAAGACCTGCTTCCTCAAGAAGGCCYGATCGCGCCTCAGCGCTTGGCCTGCTGCGCCCGCCAGCGGGCCAGGCTGTCCAGCTTGGCCTGGTAGCGTGCCTGCTGCGTTGATCCGCCCAGTTCCTGCGCCCGCAGCAGTTCGCGGTCCGCACGCTGCAGCCGGCCCGTCAGGAAATACACCCGCGCCAGGCCGAAGTGGAACTGGTGCGCGGTGTCGTACAGGCGCACCGCCCGCCGGTAGTACGTGATCGCCTTGTCCAGGTCGCCAGCGCGTTCGGCCTGGGCACCCTGCATGTACTGCGCGAACGGGTCCTCGCGCTGCACCGACTGCAGCTTCTTCTGCATGGCTTCCGCCTGCGCCGTCATGCCCAGCTTGCGATAGAGCGCACTGGCGTTGTTCAGCGCTGCACTCTGGCGTCCGTCCAGGCGCAACGCCGTGTCCAGCGCCGTGCGGGCCGCCTGGTCATCGCCCAGGCGGTTGTCGAGCACGCCGATGTTGTTCCAYGTCGAGGCGAACTCCGGGTCCTGCCCCAGCGCGGCATCGAAGAAGGCACGTGCTCCGCTCAGGTCGCCATCGGCCAGCTGCTCCGCGCCCCGGTTGTTGTAGTAGTGCGCCAGCGCCCGTTCACGGCCAATCGGTTGCGGCCCGTGGCGGTCGTACAGCACGTTGCGGTCCAGGTCGACCGTACCGTAGCGGCCACCGACATCCACGCCGGCGTTGACGTGCCCGACGTTGTAGACCACGCCCTGGTCCTGGTCCTGGTACCACGACACCACCTGGCCGACTTCCTGCACCCGCGCCTGGATACCGGCCTCACGGGCGAGGGTGACGAACAGCAGGGTGAAGGCGAGGCAGTTGGCGCGCTGGTGCTGCCAGATCTCGCTGACGGTGTAGGTCGCATCGGCGTCGTACTGCAGGTCCAGGCCGTGCTGGCTGAAGATCATCTCCACCAGCGCCTGCAGGCGCTGGTCGCGCGAGTAGCTGCGGCTGATCACCTGCTTCTGCAGCATCTCGCGCATCGCCGGCGGGATCGCGAGCACCTGTTCGGGTGTCGGCACGCTGGCGGCGGTGACCTTTACGGTGGAGATGGTCGGGATGGCGGGCGCAGCGGCTGGAGCATCCTGCGCGGACAGGGCTGGCGCGCCGAGCGCGAGCAGTGGAAGGAGAAAGCATCGGGCGGCAAGACGGCGCATGACGGTTTCCGGCAGCGGCGGGCGCTCCCGCCTGCGGCCAGTGTAGACCCGCGCGTGGCGGTCCGCATCCACCGGCGGTCAGCGCTGCGCTTCGTCCACAGCCGGTGTGGACCAGCACGCGACAAACCTGTGGACAACTGCCCTGCGCCCTTGCCCGGCACGGGATGTGAGTGGCTGGTGAAAAAACAGCCAGCTTGCCCGGCGGTGCCAAGGGCGGGATCATCCCTGCATGGACTTCGCCCCGCTGACTCTCGCTCCCGCGCATTGGCAGGCACTGCAGGATGCCTATGCGACGCCACCGCGCGCCTACCACCACTTCGGCCATGTGCGCGCGGTGCTGCAGCATTGCCAGGAGGTGGCTGCAGGTCCGGGCTGGCAGCAGCTGGCCGAGGTTTATCTGGCAGTGCTGTACCACGATGCGATCTACCAGGCCGGCCGCAAGGACAACGAGGCCAGGTCGGCCGCGCTGGCCCTGCAGGCGATCGCGGACTGGCCCGAGCTGGCATCGGTCGATGCCGGCCGGGTCGAGCAGTTGATCCTGCTCACCGCCCGCCATGGCGAGCTGGGCCCGGCCGATGTCGATGCCGAAGCGGCGCTGTTCCTCGACTGCGACATGGCGATCCTGGCGGCACCCGAGGAGGTGTTTGCCGCGTATGACCGCGGCGTGGCCGAAGAGTACAAAGGCGTGGTGCCGGGCTTCCTGTACCGCGCCGGACGCCGCCGCTTCCTGCAGGGGCTGCTGCGCGCGCCGCGGATCTTCCTCAGCGACTTTTTCGACCAACAGCTTGATGCCGCCGCACGAGCCAACCTGCGCCGCCAACTGGGCGCCTGAGCGCGCCGCTACACTACCCACCTGCCATTGCGTGGTGTTGTTTGCAGCCGTGACCGTCTCCGATACTCCTGCCGATCCCCGTCCACTGCCCCCGGAAGAACCCGGTCCCAACGAGTGCTGCGGCAGTGGCTGCCCGTTGTGCGTGCTCGACCTGTATGCCGAGGAGCTGCAGCGTTACCGCAAGGCGCTGGCTGAGTGGCTGGCACGGCATCCGGACGCTGGCCCATGACGCGGGCGCGTCCGGCCGCGACGCTGGCGCTGGTGGCACTGCTGTTGTTCGTGGCGACCGCGTTGTGGACGCAGTTCGCGCGGGCCGATCTGGATTGGGTGAAGGCCACCTTGAGCCTGTACCTGCATGGGCCGTGGGGCCTGGCGCTACGCAGCGCCTACTGCCTGCTGGCACTGGCCATCGCCGTGCTCGGCATCGCGTTGTATCGGCACAGCGTGGGGCCGCGGCGCAGCGCAGCGGCACCGCTGTTGTTCTGCGTGGCTGCCGTTGGCCTGGCCACCGTCGCCATCGGTGACAGCTGGCTACCCGCGGCAACGCCGTTGCTGGCGCCGTTGATCCACGGCCTGGCCGCCAATACCGCCTTCCTGTGCGCCAGCGTCGGCATGCTGCTGCAGGCCTGGTACCTGCGCCGCGAGCCGGGCTGGCGAGGCAGTGCGGCGCTGTTGTGGGGCTGGGCCTGGCTGGCCTTCGTGCTGCTGTGGGTACACGTGCTGTGGCGCGGTGGCCCACCGCGTGGGCTGGGGCAGAAACTGGTGATCGCGGTGATCGTCGGCTGGCTGCTGTGGTTGGCGCTGGCGCTGTATCGCCGCGGGCGTGCCGCCGGCACCCGCTGAATCAACCACCTGCCCGATTGCAGGGCGCCTGTACCGGTACGTGCCGTGCACGCAGCAGCGGCGTATCGTGTGCGCATTCCAACGGGATGCGAAACGATGCGTGCAGGGCTGGGCAGGGCGATGGGACTGGTGTTGGCGCTGGCGGCGGTGCCAGCGGTGGCGTCAGTGCAGCAGGTCAGCCATGGACGTTTCGATCAGGTGCCGGTGCATGTTCCGGCCGGGGCACCGCAACGGGTGGTGATCTGGTTCCATGACGGCGCCGATGCCGATGACAGCCGCATGCCGATTGAAGCGCTGCGCGCCGATGGTGCACTGGTCGCATCGGTGGATGTGGCCCACCTGCGTGGCGTGCTCAAGCGCGAAGGCAACAGCAGCTGCGCGTTCGGCGCGGGCGATGTCGAGAATTTCTCGCGTTGGGTACAGGCGTTCCTGCATCTGCCGGGGTATCACCTGCCGTTGGTCGGCGGCAGCGGCGAGGGCGCCGAACTGGCCTATGCACTGGCAGCGCAGGCCGACACCCAGGTCTTTGCCGGCCTGCTGACCTCGGGATTCTGCCCGGCACATGTGCACGAGCGCATGGTCTGCGGTGATGGCGTGAAGCACGACCGCCTGCAGCCCAGCGAACTGAATTTCCCGTGGTTGAACGCGGCCGGCGCGTCGGGGTGTTCGACCAACAGCGCTGGCCCGTTCGTGCAGCAGGTTGCAATGGCGCGTGAATTCAAGCGCACCGCCGCTGGCGATGCGACACCGGGGCTGGTGGCCGCCGCGCGGGTGATCGGCGCACAGGCCGGGGTCGCGCTGGCACCGCCGCCGGATGCCCTGAAGGGGCTGCCGGTAGTGGAAGTGCCGGCGCAGGGCAGCGGTGACACCTTGGCGGTGTTCGTTTCCGGCGATGGCGGCTGGGCCGGCCTGGACAAGGACGTGGCCGGCGCCCTGGCCGAACATGGCGTGGCGGTGGTTGGCATCGATTCGCTGCGTTATTTCTGGAGCGAACGCACGCCGCAGGGATTCGCTGTCGATCTGCAGAAGATCATCGGCCACTACCGCCAGCAATGGCAGCGCGACAAGGTGATGCTGATCGGTTTCTCGCAGGGTGCCGACGTGCTGCCGGCCACCATCAACCAGCTTGATGCAGGCACCCGCGCCGGCCTCGAACGCATCGTGCTGCTGTCGGTGGGCAGGAATGCCGACTTTGAATTCCATGTCAGCAACTGGCTGGGCGGCGGTGGCGGCGGCCTGCCGATCGCGCCGGAAGTGGCGAAGCTGCCGGCGGCCAGGACCCTGTGCGTGTACGGCGACAAGGACGAGGATGCGCTGTGCCCCGATCTGCCGGGCAACGACGGCGTGCACAAGGTCAAGTTGCCGGGTGACCATCACTTCGGCGGTGACTACGATCGCCTGGCCGAGGTGATCCTCAAGGGCGGCGCGTAATCGGTCTCATGGGACCACCGCCGGGCATGGCCCGGCGCTACCCGTGCGGACGATCCATCAGGTAGCGCCGGGCCATGCCCGGCGGATCGGGGCGTCAGTTGCGCCGCGGGTCCAGCGAGATCAGCCGCGTGGCATCCAGCAGTGCAGCCGGCAGGTGCATGCCGCCGGGCGCGGCCAGGTAGCGCGGTCGCCACTGCGGATCGAACTTCGACTTGAACCTGCGCAGGCCGCTGAAGCCATAGAAGCGCTCGCCGTGTCGTGCGAGCAGGCCGGCCAGGCGGTTCCAGCGACCGGCCAGGCGGTGCTGGGCCAGGCCGGACAGCGGTGCCATGCCCAGCGAGAACCGCGCATAGCCCTGCGCGCGGCCCCACAGGAACAGCTCGATGAACAGGAAATCCATCGTGCCCTTCGGCGCATCGCTGACATGACGCATCAGATCCACCGACAGTTCGGCGCCTGCCGGTGCCTGCCACAGGTTGGCAAAGGCCACGATCCGACCTTCAGCTTCGACCAGGGCGATCGGGAAACGCACGAGATAGTCCGGGTCGTAGCTGCCCAGCGAGAAGCCTTTCTCGTCGCCTGACTTGTCCTCCAGCCAGGCGTTGGAAATCGCATGCAGGCGTGGCAGCAGGGCAGGGATCTCTTCCGCCGGTGCTACGCGGAACGACAGCCCGCCGCGCTTGCCGCGGTTCCAGGCTTGCCGCAGGTCGGCACGCTCGCGGCCTTCCAGACCGAAGTCGTGCAGCGGCACCATGGCCTCTTCGCCCAGCTTGACCAGGCCCAGGCCGAGATCGAGATAGGTCTGCCAATACGCCTCACCCACCTGGTAGAACACCGGGCGCAGTCCGAGCCGGTCGGCTTCTTCGCGGAAGCGCCAGATCAGTGCGCGCGCCACCTCCGGTGGCCCGACCGGATCGCCCATCGCGATCAGCGAGCCGCCGTAGCGCTGCATCATCACAAAGCCCTTGTGCTGCTCATCGCGCAGCACCGCCTTGTCGGCAGTCAGCACCAGGCAGGCCTGGGTGTCGGTGGCACCAGCCAGCACGGGTGCCAGCGCCTGCAGGGTTGCGTCGTCGGCAGGCGGCAGCGGGCTGCGCGTGCTGTGCAGCAGCCGCGCCAGGCCGAACATCACCAGCGCCATCGCCACCAGCAGCAGTGCACGCAGCGCGCGCGGCGCATTGCCGGACACGGCGAACTGCCACCACAGCTCGTTCTGGTATTCGACGTGGCTGTAAGTGAAGAACAGCAGCCACGTCACCGCCACCAGCACCAGGCCGAGGTTGCRCAGCCATGGCCACGACCAGGCTTCGTCCAGCAGCGCGCCCTGGCGATAGAACTCGCGACGTGCTGCCCACAGCGCCATCGCCACCAGCAACGCCGACAAGGCGATCAGCGGTTGGCCACCGCGCAGCCAGATCGGCAGCGGTGCGATCACGCAGATCGCCATCGCCAGCATCCAGGCCGCGTGGCTGCGGCGGGCCAGGCCTTGGCCGATCAGCAACAGGGCGACGCCGGCCAGGCTGCCGATCAGGTGCGAGGTTTCCAGGATCGGCAGCGAGGCATTGATCAGGTGCCGTCGCGGTGTGGGCAGGGTGCCGTCGATGACCAGCGCGGCGCCGACACTGAAGGCGGCCAGCGCGATGATCTGCGGCAACCACGGACGCAGCGCGTACCAGCCGGCGCGGGTGGCACCTGCGCTGGCCTGCAGCGGCTGCCGCAGCGCGGGCGCCAGGGCCAGCACAGTCGCCAGCAGCAGCGGCAGCACGTAGTAGCTGACGCGGTAGATCAATGCCGCCGCCAGTACTGCAGCCGGCGCCACCTGCGGCAGCAGCTTCAGCAGGCTCCACTCGAACACGCCAAGGCCGGCCGGTACCGTCGACACCAGGCCGGCCAGCACGGCGACCAGATACAGGCCGACGAAACCGGGCAGGCCGGTCGGCGTGGAATCGGGCAGCAGCACATAGAACGCGGCACTGGCCAGGACCAGTTCAACCACGCTCAACACGGTGACCCCGAGCATGGTGCGCCGGTCGGGCAGCCACAGGCCATGGCTGAAGATGCGGAACTGGCGACCGTTGCGGCCGACCAGGACGAAGGTGGCCGCATAGGCGAGCAGCGCGACGATGCCGACCACGCGCACCGCGCCGGGGTCCAGCGGCAGCGCAAGCGCGGCAGCGGCCGGCTCCATGCACAGCGCAACGCCGATCAGCAGCCACGCGCCGAAGATGAAGCCGAGCGTGCTCATCAGCACCACCTGGCCGATCTGCGCCAGATCCAGGCCGGCACTGCGGTAGCCGCGCAGGCGCACTGCGCCGCCGGTGAGGGCGGCAAAGCCCACGGTCTGGCCCAGGGTGTGGGCGAGGAAGGCGGTGATGCCGATCCGTGCCGGGTGCACGCGGATGCCACTGCGGCGCAGGCCGATCGCATCGAAGCCGATCAGGCAGGCGTAGCTGGCCAGGCCGAGCAGCACGGTCAGCGCGATCTGCGCAGCGCTGAGCTCGCGGAAGGCCTGGCGGATGGCGCGGTAGCCATGCTCGTCGAATTCGCCGGCCAGCCCATGCAGGGCCAGCGCGAGGATCAGCAGCGGGACGACGATGGTGACGACCCGCTTCCAGGTCGGTGTGGAAGGGGAGGCAGTGGAATCGGTGGGTGCGGTCATCGGCGCAAGGGTGCGTCAGAAAGGGCGAGGGCGGTGTCAACGCAGGCGTGGCGCATCGTGCGCCTGTCCACGCCGTTTGACCAGCACTGCCGCTGTGCTGGTGGTGGCGGTATCCAGTGGCCGCACCGGGCACACACTTCCAACGCCGGCTGGGTGAGAATGCAGTCCAGACCACCCGCAGGAGCCACGCCCATGATGGAGCGTTACGACGTCGGACCGCGCATGTCCGAGATGACCGTGTACAACAAGGTCGCCTACCTTTCCGGCCAGATTCCGGAAGACACCAGCCAGGACATCACCGGCCAGACCCGGCAGGTGCTGGCCGAGATCGACAAGCTGCTGGCGCTGGTGGCCAGTGACCGCCAGCACGTGCTGCGTGCGGAGATCTTCCTGGCCGACATGGCCGATTTCGAGGGCATGAACAAGGCGTGGGACGAGTGGGTGGTGGAGGGCGCGACCCCGGCCCGCGCCACGGTTGAAGCCAAGCTTGCGCACGCCGAATGGAAGGTTGAGATCATCGTTACGGCGGCAGTGCCGTAATGAGCGGACAGGGGTCAGACCCCTTTTCCTCCGGAAAAGGGATCTGACCCCGTTTGCCGGGGAAGCTGACGCTGCAACATCCGTTACAGCTGCGGCTGCAGTCGTGTGCTTGCCTGCGTGCACAAGGCAAGGCAGGCCAGCATCAGGCCTTCCATGACCCGGTCGCCGACGTACTCCTCCGGCGCGCCGTTCTGCCGGGTGCGTTCGGCGGCCAGCAGGACCTCCTGCACCACGCGCAGCCCGGCCAGCGCGCAATCGGCATCGGCCAGCGCCATGCACCGGCTGGGAAGTTGATGCCGCTCCGGCCACGGCTGACCGTCAGCGGCGGCGCCGGTACCGATGCGCCGCAGGGTCGCAACCAACGTGGTGGGATCAAGCGCTGGCGACGGTTCCGTGTCCTCGTCGGCGTCTGCCGGGCCGAGGTAGGCGTGCAGATGGGGGAAATCCGATGCGTTCATGGCAAGGCTCCGTGCAGGACAGACGGTAGCCGCCACTCAAAGGTGGCGGACGGAGACGTGGCTCGAAAACCGGGACGCAAGACGAAACCGGTGGACCCGAAAGCCCCCACGCTCCGCCCGCCATGACCGGCAGACGGATTGCCAGCCGGCGCCACGCAAGGTGACGCCGGCTGGCAAGCGTAAACAACATCTTGCGTCGCGGGTTTTCGACACCCGGCCACCCTTTTTCGGCGGCTCACCATCTGTAAACCCGTCGTAGCGGAATGCCAATCAGACAAGTTGCAATGCCCGCAACGTCAGGAGGTTTCCGGCATTTTTGCATGCTGTTAAGCCGCCTCGAACGCAGGTGGCGCCACGGTCGCGATAGACCGAGCAATCTGCGACATGCATCGTGATTCGATAGTCGCCAGCGTGCGCAGGCAAGGTCGATTGCGACGACGGTTCATGACATTGGACAGATAGTGCGGACCAAGGTCCGCACCCACCAACACCCCAGCCATGGCATTGCAGTTGCTCGCCCGTCCGCAGCGGATATCTGTCGGGGGCTGGTGGGCGGGGGCAAGCGGGACCGTTGGCGCCATGGGCCAGGCGCATGCGCCTGGCGGGTTGGGCAGGACGCCCAACCCAGGTCTTGCCGTGTGCGCAGGATAGCGCACACGAGCAAGGCGTCATCGAGCCCCCATGGATGGGTTCACGGCGTGTCCCGCTTGCCCCCGCCCACCAGCCCAGATCATCAAACCCAGGCAGCCGACGCTCCCAGCCGTTGCCGTTGCCGTTGCCGTTGCCGTTGCTGTTGCTGTTGCTGTTGCTGTTGCTCTCAGCGCAACGCGACGCCGCGGCGTCGCAAAAAAAAACCTACACCAACACCAGCTCGATGCAATCCACCGGGCACGGTGGAATACACAACTCGCACCCCGTGCACAGATCGGCAATCACCGTGTGCATGTACTTTGCCCCGCCGACGATCGCATCCACCGGGCACGCCTGTATGCACTTGGTGCAACCGATGCAGTCAGCCTCCACGATCAACGCCACCTGCGGCGGCTTGTGCTCGCCCCGGCTGCGATCGAACGGCAACGCCGGCACACCCAGCACCTGCGCCAACGCCCGCGCACCGGCATCGCCGCCGGGCGGACAACGATCCACGCCAGCCTCCCCACGTGCCATCGCCTGCGCGTACGGGCGACAGCCGTCGTAACCGCATTGCCCGCATTGGGTCTGCGGCAGCAAGCGGTCCAGGCGTTCGGTCAGGGGCGGAATCAGGCTCATGCGTGGCGAAGGCTGCGCGTTGGGTTACTTCAGGGGTTTGCCGCGGTACCAGCGCTCGTGCGCCAGGGCCAGCATCGGGCGATCCTCCGCGCTGTCACCGTAGGCATGGATGCGTGTGTAACGTGACAGGTCGAACTGGCGGCGGATGTGCTCAACCTTGCGCGGACCACAATCGCCACCGGCGTAGCGGCCGGTCAGGCGTCCGCTTTCGCTTTCCAGCCGATTGCAGATCAGCTGCAGGCCCAGTTGTTCGCACCACGGCCGCAGGTACAGGTCCAGTGAACCGGACACCACCACCACGGTGTGCTGCTGCTCCTTGTGCCAGCGGATCTGCTCCAGCATTTCCGGGYGCACGACATCGGGCAGGAACTCGCGGGAGAAGCCCGCAGCCAGCGTCTCGATGTCATCGGCGTGGCGCTCGCTGAAGGTCAACCGGGTCACCCGTGCGCGGATGCGCTCGGCGGAGATCAGTTTCAGCTTGTAGGCCAGCAGCCACGGGCCGACTTTCCACCAGGCCTGTGCCAGCTGTTCGGCGGTGGCGACCCGGCGCAGGAAGCGGCCATAGGTGTCGCAGGTGGTGACAGTGTGGTCGAAGTCGAACAGCGCCAGTTCCAACGCAGCATCTCCCATCACGGTACCTCCCTTCGCGGTGCTCATGACCGGGCGCGGCCAGGGCCGCGCCCGTACTGCATCAACGAACCGGCATGCCCGGCTGCGCGCCGCTGTCGGCGTCCAGCAGCGCCAGCGCGCCGCCATCGAAACCGGCCGACAGGATCATGCCTTCGCTCAGGCCGAAGCGCATCTTGCGCGGTGCCAGGTTGGCGATGAACACCACGCTGCGGCCGACCAGCGCTTCCGGCTCGCCGTAGCTGGCGCGGATGCCGGAGAAGATCTGGCGCTTGCCGAGGTCGCCGGCATCCAGTTCGAAACGCAGCAGCTTGTCCGAGCCTTCCACGAACTCGCACACCAGCACCTTGCCGATGCGCAGGTCGAGCTTGGCGAAGTCGTCGATGCCGATGTAGGCCGGCGCGTCGGCGCTCTTTGCTTCGTCCTTGGCCACCACCGGTGCGGCAGGCTTGCTTGCTTCAACCTTGGCAGCGGGGGCGGCGGTGGTCAGGGTGTCCTTGGAGGCGTCGATCATGGCGTCAATCTTCTTCGGGTCGATACGGGTGAACAGCGGGGTGTAGTCGGTGATGCGGTGGCCCAGCAGCGGCTGCGCCAGCTCGGTCCAGTCATTCACCGGCGCGGCCAGGAAGGCCTCGGCCTGCGCCGCGGTGGCTGGCAGCACCGGCTTCAGGGCGGTGACCAGTACGCGGAACAGGTTCAGGCCCTGGCTGCAGACCGCCTGCAGCTGCGCGTCGGCGCCTTCCTGCTTGGCGATCACCCACGGCTTGACGTCGTCGATGTAGCGGTTGGCTTCATCGGCCAGGGTCATGGTCAGGCGGATCGCCGCGGCCGGGTCGTTGCGCTCGTATGCCTCACGGATCGGCGCCAGGCCATCGACGAAGCGCTGGTACTGCGCCGCGTCGGGCAGCTGCGCGGCCAACTGGCCATCGAAGCGCTTGCTGATGAAACCGGCGCAGCGGCTGGCGAGGTTGACGAACTTGCCGACCAGATCGGCGTTGACGCGCGCGATGAAGTCGCCCAGGTTCAGGTCGAGGTCGTCGACGCCACCACCGGACTTGGCGGCGAAGTAGT
Source organism: Stenotrophomonas sp. 05L414_2 (assembly GCF_056397905.1). Lineage (NCBI taxonomy): Bacteria > Pseudomonadati > Pseudomonadota > Gammaproteobacteria > Lysobacterales > Lysobacteraceae > Stenotrophomonas > Stenotrophomonas sp. 05L414_2. The sequence continues at coordinate 1,842 of NZ_JBFTOJ010000027.1, read as the reverse complement.
AACGCAGTGCCTCCGGCTCCAGGCCGGCATCGAGGAACGTGCGCGCCATCACGAAGGTGCCGCGCGACTTGCTCATCTTCGCGCCATCGACGGTCAGGTAGCCGTTGACGTGCAGGCGGGTCGGCGCGCGGTGGCCGGTGCCGTGCAGCACCGCCGGCCAGAACAGGCCATGGAAATTGACGATGTCCTTGCCGAGGAAATGATGCAGCTCGGTGCTGGTGCCGGCGCGCAGGTGCGCTTCGAAGTCCTCGCCGATCCTGCTGCACAGGGTCTGGAAGCTGGACAGGTAGCCGATCGGCGCRTCCAGCCAGACGTAGAAGTACTTGCCCGGCTGGCCGGGAATCTCGAAACCGAAGTACGGCGCATCGCGCGAGATGTCCCACGCACGCAGGCCGCCTTCGGCGTTGAGCCATTCACCCAGCTTGGCCTTCACGCCCGGCAGGGCGACATCGCCGGCCAGCCAGTCGCGCAGGAAGCCGTCGAAGTGGCCGACCTCGAAGAAGAAGTGCTCCGAATCGCGCATTTCCGGGGTTGCCCCGGAGATCACCGAGCGCGGCTCCTTCAGGTCGGTCGGCGCATAGGTGGCGCCGCAGACCTCGCAGTTGTCGCCGTACTGGTCGGCGCTGCCGCAGTTCGGGCAGATGCCCTTGACGTAGCGGTCGGGCAGGAACATGCCCTTGGCCGGGTCGTAGAACTGCGCCACCGAACGGCGGCTGATGTGGCCGGCCGCTTCCAGCTTCAGGTAGAACGCTTCGGTCAGCGCCTTGTTGGCGGCGGAATTGGTCGAGTCGTAATGGTCGAAGGCGACGCCGAAAGCGGCGAAATCGCGCTCGTGGCTGGCCTGGATGTTGGCGATGAAGGTTTCCGGGGTGACCCCGGCCTTTTCCGCAGCCAGCATGATCGGCGTGCCGTGGGTGTCGTCGGCGCACACGAACCAGGCCTTGCCGCCACTCATTCGACGCGCCCGCACCCAGATGTCAGCCTGGATGTAGCCGACCAGGTGGCCCAGGTGCAGCGGGCCGTTGGCGTAGGGCAGGGCGGTGGTGACGAGCGCGGTACGGGTCATGGTCACGGGGTGCAGCCAGGGGGAACCGGGGATTATCGCATGCCCGCAACGCGGTGACCCGGCCGGAGCCGGGTCACCAGGGCATTGCCGGGGCCGTGACGCTTACTCGCGGACCCAGGTCTGCGCGCGGCAGATGAAGGCGATGCAGCCGGACACGTCCAGCTTGCCGCCACCCGGCTGCAGCTCGATCTTCGAGCGATAGGTCTTGCCGTTGGCCGGGTCGAGGATGGTGCCACCGGACCACTTGCTGGTGGTGCCCTTGTCCTGGCTCAGGTTCCAGAGGATGGTCATGCCCTTCACCGGCTTGTTCTTGTTGGCGCCCTCGCAACCATCGCAGACCGGGTTCGGGCCCTTGTCCGAGTGCAGGATCTCGACCACCTTGCCGGACAGCGTGCCGTTGGCGGCCTGGCTGATCTCGACGATCGACTTCACCTTGYCGGTCTTGTCGTCGATGGTCTTCCAGCGGCCGGCGGCACTGTCGGCGGCCTGCGCGGAGAGCGCGGCCAGGCACAGCGGCAGCGCCAGCAGCAGGGTCTTGAAGGTCTTGCGCATGGTCCCCTCCCAGGGTTCATTCCGGCACGATGCCGGTACGGGTCGACTGTATACCCATTCGGCGGGGTATGGGGAAGGGGGGTGTTGGCCGGGTTGCACCCGGCACCCGCAACTGCAACTGCAACGGCAACGGCAACGGCAACAGCAACAGCGTGCATTCCGTGGGATGGCGGGGTGGGTCCGGTTGCGGGGGACGCCGTAAACCCATCCATGGGGGCTTGGCC
>NZ_JBFTOJ010000026.1:0-30995 GCF_056397905.1 Stenotrophomonas sp. 05L414_2 | reverse complement strand
GAGCAGAACTACTTCGACGACAAGCTGTTCGACCCGCTGGTTTACTGGGACCAGGGCAGCTACTTCCACGAAGGCAAGCTGGACCGCCTGCGCGAGTCGCTGACCAAGCTCGATTACTTCAGCGTGATCGACATCCAGCCGCGCCCGGACCAGGCCGATGAAAACGGCGAGGTGCCAGTCGATGTGAAGCTGACGCGGGCCAAGCGCAGCATCTATTCCTACGGCCTGAGTTACGGCAGCGAAAGTGGCGCCGGTGTGCGTGGTGGCCTTGAACGGCGCTACCTGAACAGCCGCGGCCACAAGATGAACACCCAGCTGGACTATGCGCAGAAGCGCAAGAGCCTGATCACCAGCTACCGCATTCCCGCATTCAACTGGCTGGATGGCTGGTATACCTTCGCCGCCAGTGCCTACGACGAGCAGACCGACTACATCGATCTGCGCAACTTCAAGCTGATCGCCAGCCGCAGCGGCGAGATCAACGAGAACTGGACCGCCATCGCCTCGATCAACGCGCTGCGCGAGCGCTGGCGCTATGCCTCGGGCACCGAGTTCACCGATGCGGTCTACAACACGTCCACGCTGGTCTACCCGCAGATCGTGGCCGACTACGTGAAGGTGGACGATGAGCTGTTCCCGCGCAGCGGCATCAGTGGCACCGCGACGGTGCGTGCCGGCGTCGAAGGCGTCGGATCGGACACCAGCTTCGTGCAGGCCAATGCCGTGCTGCGCTGGTACATCCCGGTGGGGCCGACCAATCGCCTGATCCTGCGCGGCGAAGGCGGCACCACCTGGACCAGCGACCTGGTGGCGATGCCGCCCAGCCTGCGCTACTTCGCCGGTGGCGACCGCAGCATCCGCGGTTATGCCTACCGTGAGGTCGGCCCGCGCACGCCGAAGCCGGACAAGTACGCGCTTGGTGCCAAGCACCTGGTGGTCGGCTCGGCCGAGTACGAGCATTACTTCAATGGCGGTCCGTGGGGTGCAGCGGTGTTCGTCGACACCGGCAGCGCCTTCGATACCAACATCGACCTGCACACCGGCGTCGGCTTCGGCGTGCGCTGGAAATCGCCGGTGGGCCCGGTGCGGGTCGATATCGCTCACGGTCTGAACAACCCTGATTCGCAGTTCCAGCTGTACCTCAACATCGGAGCGGACCTGTGAGCACGCCCGCACCGACTCCGTCGCCGAACACGCCGCCGCGGCGCGTGCGCTTCTACCGTCGTCGCCGCTTCTGGGCATGGTCCGGCGCGGGCGTGGTCGGCCTGGTGCTGGTCGCCCTGTTGGCCGTGTACTGGCTGCTGCAGACGGTGGCCGGCCGCGATGTGCTGCTGGCGCAGGTGGTGGCGCGCCTGCCGGTGGGTGCCAGCTTTACCTGGGACAAGGTCGATGGCCCGGTGGCCGGACCGCTGACCCTGTACAACGTCGACTTCCGCTACGACGACATCCATTTCCACGCCGAGCGCGCGCACCTGGAGCCGGACCTGCGCCCGCTGCTGGGCCGCAAGCTGCTGCTGGACAAGCTGGAGCTGACCAACGCTACGCTCAATCTGGCCAAGAGCGATGAGCCGTTCAAGCTGCCGTCGTGGCCCGATTCGCTGCCGCAGATCGAAATGCCGCTGGCGATCCAGGCCGATGTGATCGCCATCGACAGTTTCCGCATCAGCCAGGCCAACGAGCCGGTGATCGACATCAGCCGCGTGCGCGGTGGCATCGAGATCGCCAATGGCGAGTTCCAGGCGCGCAAGCTGGTGGTGGACAGCGACATGGGCAATTTCACTGCCCAGGGCCGCTACATCCCGGCCAAGGACTACGACACCGACGTCACCGTCACTGCGGTGCTGCCGGCACCGCGCGGGCGTACCGCGGCCACGGTCGGCCTGGTCGCGCGCGGTGACCTGGCGCATATGGAAGTGGCGCTGGCCGGCCGCGCACCGAAGCCGCTGCACGCGATGCTGGTGTTCGATGGCCGCACCGATCCGACCTGGAACGCGACTGTACGCAGCGACGAGCTGGACCTGGCGCTGTTGTCGCCGGCATTGGCCAGCTCGGCCATCGCGCCGCTGGCATTGGACTTCACCGCCTCCGGCAAGGGCGGCAACGCCAACCTGCATGGCCGGGTGAAGCAGGGTGAGCAGGAACTGGAGCTGGCGCCCTCGGTGGTTTCGCTGCAGGACCAGGTGCTGAAGGTCTCGCCGCTGGTGGTCAAGGGCCTGGGCGGCGAAGCACGCCTGGAAGGTACCGCCGATTTCAGCCAGGAAGACCAGCAGAAGCTGAACTTCTCGGTGATCGCGCAGGACCTGACCTGGGTGCCGGCACCGGACCCGAACACCGCCGGCAGTTCGCCGGTGCCGGTGACGCTGAAGGAAGCGCGCTTTGGACTGGCCGGTACCTTGAAGGCGTGGGCGGCGATCGGCCGTGCCGATGTCGAGCGCGAAAAGCAGAAGGCGCAGCTGCGCTTCGATGTGCGTGGCAACGATCAGGCTGCGGAGATCCGCGAACTGCAGGCGCAGACCCCGGGTGGCCAGCTGCAGGTGGAAGGCAAGGTGGCCTGGGCACCGCAGCTGGACTGGGATGCCAAGGCCACGCTGAAGGATTTCGACCCGGGCTACTTCGCACCGGGCTGGGATGGCCGTCTGTCCGGCAATCTCGCGTCCAAGGGACGCCAGCTGCCGCCGCCGGCCAATGCGCCGCCGGGCACTGCGGGCACGCTGGAGGCCACGGTGGACCTGCCGTCGCTGAAGGGCATTCTGCGCCAGCGCAATGTGGATGCCCAAGGCAAGTTCGCCCTGCAGGGTGAACAGGGCCAGGGTGAATTGAAACTGGCCGTCGGCAGCAGCCGGGTGACCGCCTCGGGCAAGGTCGGCGACCGCCTGGACATCGATGCGCGCTTCGAGCCGCTGCAGCTGAGCGATCTGCTGCCCGGCGCCGATGGTGGCCTGCGTGGCCAGGTGCAGGTGAAAGGCCCGCGCGATGCACCGGACATCACTGCAGATCTGGTCGGCAACAATCTCAACTGGGACGGCTATGGCGCTGAAAGCCTGAGCATCAAGGGCCGCCTGCCGTGGCGTGGCGACAGTGGCACGCTGGCGATACAGGGCCAGCAGGTCAATGCCGGCATGCTGCTGGAACGCTTGAACATCGATGCGCAGGGCAGTGTCTCCAACCTGCGCCTGGCCGCACAGACCCGCAACGAACTGGGGGCGATCGAGCTGCAGGGCAGCGTTCGCCAGCAAGGTGAACAATGGCGTGGCGAACTGGCCACGCTGCGCATCGCACCGGTGAAGGGCGATGCGTGGGCACTGCGTGCGCCCGCGGCATTCGCCATCAACGGCAGCAACTACACGCTGGGCGAAACCTGCCTGGGCGCTGCGACCGGTGGCGCCCTGTGCGCACATGCCAACTGGCCGCGCGAAGGCCTGGTGGTGCGCGGCGATGCGTTGCCGCTGGCGCTGGTGCAGCCGTGGTTGCCGCCACAGTCCGGCCGACGCATCTACCTGCGTGGCGAACTCAACCTGGACGCGCAGATCCGGCCGCGTGGCAACGCGTGGGAAGGGCACGTGGAAGTGCGCTCGGCCGAAGGCGGCGTACGCCTGGGCGAGAACCGCAACACCGGCGTCGGCGATGCCAACCGTGGCGAGCTGGTGCGCTATGACCAGTTCTCGCTGAAGCTGGACATGACCCCGGCCAGCATCAAGGGCTACCTGGGCATGGGCTTCCAGGGCAACGGCTTCGTCGATGCGAAGATGCAGACCGGTTGGGAGCCGAGTGCGCCGCTCAACGGCGAGCTCTACCTCAACATGTCGCGCCTGTACTGGCTGGAACTGTTCTCGCCGGATGTGGTGCGCCCGACCGGCCTGATCGAAGGCCACGTGAGCCTGCGTGGCACGCGCGGCCAGCCGTCGCTGGGCGGTGATGCGCAGCTGAGCAACTTCAAGGGCGAGTTCCCGGCGCTGGGCCTGACCTTCGACCAGGGCAAGGGCAGCTTCGTCGCCCAGCCCGACGGGTCGGCCAAGATCACCGCACAGGCCAATTCGGGCAAGGGCACGCTGTATGTCGACGGCGGCCTGTCCTGGTTCGGCGATGCACAGCCGCTGCAGCTGAAGATCCACGGCGAGAATGTGCTGCTGTCCAATACCAGCGAGCTGCGCATCATCGCCAATCCCAACCTGGACTTCACCCTGGCCAAGGCCGCGATGGAGCTGCGCGGAACGGTGCACGTGCCCGAGGCCGACATCGATCTGGAGCGCCTGGACCGTGGCACCTCGGTGTCCGAGGACGTGGTGGTGCTGGACCCGGCCGATCCGGAAGAGTCGCGCACCTCGCCGCTGGATATGGAGCTGGCCGTCAGCCTGGGCGACAAGGTCAAGATGAGCGGTTTCGGCCTGAAGGGCGCGCTGACCGGCAAGATGCAGGTCTGGGCCAAGCCCGGCCGCGAGATGACCGCCAACGGTGGCCTGGAAGTCAGTGGCCGCTACAAGGCCTATGGCCAGGACCTGACCAYCACCCGCGGCAACCTCAACTGGAACTACAACGCGGTGTCCGACCCGCGCATCAATATCCGCGCCGAGCGCCGGATCGGTGATGTCACCGCCGGCATCGACGTGACCGGGCGCGCGCAGCAACCGCGCGCCGATGTCTGGTCCGATCCGGCGATGTCGCAGTCCGAAGCACTGGGTTACCTGGTGCTGGGGCGCAGCCTGACCGGTGCCAGCAGCGACCAGACCCAGCAGGTGAACGCCGCATCGGCCGCGCTGTCGGCGGGCAGCGGGCTGCTGGCTTCGCAGCTGGGTGCCAAGCTGGGCCTGGACGATGCCGGCGTCAGCCAGTCGCGCGCGCTGGGCGGCTCGGTGATCGGTGTGGGCAAGTACATTTCGCCCAAGCTGTACGTGGGCTACGGCGTATCGCTGGTCGGTGCCGGTTCGGTGATCACGCTGAAGTACCTGCTGCGCCGCGGCTTCGACGTGGAAGTGGAATCGAGCACGGTGGAAAACCGTGGCTCGTTGAACTGGCGGCGGGAGAAGTAGAGCCACGCCATGCGTGGCTGCGGTGGCGCCGAGCCCGGCGCTGCCGTAATCCACGGTTGGGCCAGCGCGGACGGCCGCACTGGACATGCAGGCTTTTCATCCAGCAGGCCTGCACCAGTGCCTGCGCGATCATAGCGACTGCGTCCACCAGCCCCGGTCTTGGTGCGTCCTGCCTCATCGGAGCGAAGCGTTGCAAGAAGCACTGGTGGATGATGCCGAGTACAGTGCCGCTGTCGATCAATCGCTCACGTACTGGCGGGTGCCTGCAATACCAAGCGATCTCCCCTTGTATCGCTGGGGCTGGTGATAGAAGCCCTGTGGGCTATCGCCAAGGCGCCCAGCAGAGTGCACGCCAACAGCAGCGCCACGACAACACGCTGCCACAGGGGCAGTCGGCGGCGCGGCGCTGAATGCAGCCGATTACCGGCCGCTGCCGCCCAGAACAGGACTTGCTTGCGCTGCAACGGCGGCGGCGGAACCACGAACCACATGATCGGCTCGCCGACCAGGTAGTGCAGAGTGTCGCGCATCTCGCGTCGCGTGTGCGCTGACCGCGCCTGCCACCGTGCACGTAGTGGTCGCCAGCGCCCACTCAACCGAGCCACGCGCCCGCGGGCCTGTGCTACGGAAACCGGTGCATCATCGCGATGCATGTAGCGCGCAAGAGCAACCTCGTTACCTCGCAACAGCAACCAGCGCACGTGCATGCTGTGGCCAAGGGCGGCCATGTCGTAGCACTCGCGGATATTGCCCCGGTCATACCACTGGAAGCGGTCGGCCAGCTGCTCGAAGTTCGCCTGCGGAAACGGCGTGGTGCCATTCATCAGCCGCTGCCAGGTTGCCAGCTTCACTGCGCTGGCATCCGCGGGTGCCTGCAGTTCCGGGGACTGCTGCAGCCAGGCTGCGAAATCTGCCGGATCGTGCTGCTGCCCGTGGCGGACGATGCGGTCGGCAAGCGCTTCGGCGGCAGATGGCCCCGTCACTGCGGCTTCATCATTCATGCGTCGTGATTTCCTTGCGGCTTGCCACGCAGTATTTCCGCTGCCGAGCTGTGCGTAGCGGGCCTGTTCACAGAACTGCCCCATCGGCGCGTTTCACGCCGATCAGCGAATGCGTGGTGCCCAGATCGATTCCTGCGATCATCGGTCCTTCCCTGGTATCCGTGCCTGATTCTAGCCAGCATCGGTGCCCCCAACCATCGGCCGTTGCCCCATCCGGCCCCAGCAGCTATGGTCCCGGGCTGTTCTGTCGTACCGGATTGCCTCATGTCGCCACGCAAAGCCCTCCCCACCGCCCTGGCCCTGGGCCTGACCGTCGCCGCTGGCGCCCATGCCGACGAAGGCATGTGGATGCCGACCCAGCTGCCGGAGCTGGCCAAGCCGCTGCAGGCGGCTGGCTTCAAGGGCAACCCGGCCGATCTGGCCAACGTGACCGCGCCGCCGCTGAGTGCGGTCGTGCGTGCCGGCGGTGGCACCGGCTCGTTCGTGTCGGCCGATGGCCTGCTGCTGACCAACCACCACGTGGCAATGGGCGTGATCCAGTACAACAGCTCGCCCGAGCACAACTTCATCAACGATGGCTTCATCGCCAAGGGTCGCGCCGACGAGCGTCCGGCCAATCCGGACTTCCGCGTGCTGGTGACCGTCGGCTTCGACAAGGTGACCGACCAGGTGCTGGCACAGGCCAAGGGCAAGACCGGCCGCGCGTACTTCGACGCGGTGGATGCAGCCAGCAAGCAGATCGTGGCCGAGTGCGAGAAGGACGGCAGCGTGCGCTGCTCGGTGGCCAACATGTATTACGGCACCGACTTCTACCGCATCGCCCAGCTTGAGCTGAGCGATGTGCGCCTGGTSTAYGCGCCGCCGCGYGCGATCGGCAACTACGGCGATGAGATCGACAAYTTCATGTGGCCGCGCCACACCGGCGACTTCACCCTGCTGCGTGCCTAYGTGGGCAAGGACGGCAAGCCGGCCSCSTACAGCAAGGACAACGTGCCCTACCAGGCACCGGCGCACCTGCAGATGTCGGTGGAAGGCCCGAAGGAGGGCGACTACGCGATGCTGGCCGGTTACCCGGGCATCACCTACCGCCATCGCACCGCCGCCGAGTTCGCTGGCCAGATCGATACCGTGCTGCCGCGCCGGGTGTCGGTGTTCCAGCAGATGATCGACACCATCGAAGCGGCCAGTGCCAAGGATGCGCAGGCACGTACCCGTTATGCCTCGCAGCTGCAGTCGCTGAAGAACAACCGCAAGCGTGCTGCCGGTGAGCTGGAAGGGCTGCTGCGCAGCGATGCCAAGGCCCAGCGTGCGGCCGACGAGCAGGCGATGCTGGCCGCCACCGACCGCAAGTACCAGGGCGACATCAAGGCGCTGCTGGCCAACCTGTCGCAGGGCGCGGCGGTGGGCGAGCGCGACCTGCTGCTGGAACAGATGGCCAGCCAGAGCCAGCTGCTGCGCTCGGCGTTGCTGCTGGAACGCCTGCGCATTGAATCGGCCAAGCCGGATGCGCAGCGCGAGACCGGCTACCAGCAGCGCGACCAGGCGATGATCGAGGGCGTGCTGAAGCAGGTGCAGCGCCGCTATGCACCCGAGGTCGAGAAGGCGCTGCTGACCACCCTGTTGACGCGCTACCAGCAGCTGCCGGATGCGCAGCGCGTGGCCGAGTTCGACACGGCCTTCGGCCGTACCCCGGCACAGCTGGCGCAGGCGCTGGACACGCTGTATGCCGGCACCCAGCTGGGTGACGAAGCGCAGCGCCTGTCCCGCTTCGCCGCTGCCCGCGAAGGCAAGGCGCTGGCCGCCGATCCGCTGATTGCCGTGGCCGGCCCGCTGGTGGCCGCGCAGCTGCGCATCGAAAACGAGAGCAAGACCCGCGAAGGCGAACAGCTGCGCCTGCGCCCGGCCTACATGCAGGCCTTGTTCGCCTGGCGTGCCAAGCAGGGCCGTGCGGTGTACCCGGATGCCAACCGCACCCTGCGCATCAGCTACGGCAAGGTGGAAGCGCTGCACCCGCGTGATGGCGTGACCTATTCGCCGGTGACCACCGTGGCCGGCATCGTCGAAAAGAACACCAACGCCTATCCGTTCGATGCCCCCAAGCCGCTGCTGGCCGCGATTGCCAAGGGCGACTTCGGCAGCACCGCCGACCCCGCGCTGAAGACCCAGACGGTCAACTTCCTGACCAACCTGGACACCACCGGCGGCAACTCCGGCTCGCCGGTGCTCAACGCCAAGGGCGAACTGATCGGCCTGAACTTCGACAGCAACTGGGAGTCGGTCAGTGCCAGCTGGTGGTTCGACCCCCGCTACAAGCGCGCCGTGCACGTGGACATGCGCTACCTGCGCTGGCTGCTGGCCAAGGTCTACCCGGCACCTGAACTGCTGAAGGAAATGGGCGTTCCGGCGGAATAACGCCGGTTCCCGGTAGGCGCCCACGATCTCCCGGCAGGTGCCCACCGTCTTCCGGTAGGTCCCCACTGTCTTCCGGCAGGTGCCCACCGTTTCCTGGTAGGTGCCCACCTTTCCCTCTGGTGGGTGCCCACCGTTGGTGGGCACGGACGCCTCTGCCACGACCAACGGTCATGACCCACCTTTGCGCCCCCCCGTCGTGACCTACCATCACGATCAACGGTCGTGATCTACTGGCCCCTCCTCCGACGGAAACACGCGCTTGGTCTCCAGCTGGATCCTGCTGCTGGTCTCGGTTGCCTACGCTGCGCTGCTGTTCGGCGTGGCGTGGTGGGGCGACCGTCGGCCGATGTACCCGGACCGGCCGTGGCTGYGGCCGGTCGTCTACAGCCTGGCGCTGGCGGTGTACTGCTCGTCGTGGACCTTCTACGGCGCAGTCGGTACCGCCGTGCGCAATGGTGTGGGCTACCTGCCGATCTACATCGGCCCGTTGCTGCTGCTGCTGTTCGGCTGGCGCATCATCGAGCGTCTGGCGCTGATCGCGCGCAGCCAGAACGTGGTCTCCATCGCTGATTTCATTTCCTCGCGCTTCGGCCGCTCGCGGCGGCTGGCGGCGCTGGTGGCGATCATCGCGCTGATCGGCATCATTCCCTACCTCGCCCTGCAGTACAAAGCGGTGGCGATGAGCCTGCAGGTACTGACCGGCAACACCGGCCCGACCGGGTTCTTCAGCGATCCGGCCCTGTACGTGGCGTTGCTGATGGCGCTGTTCGCCACCCTGTTCGGTACCCGCCAGGTGGACGCCACCGAACACCACCACGGCATGATGCTGGCCATCGCGCTGGAGTCGGTGATCAAGCTGGTGGCGATGGTGGCGGTGGGCGTGTTCGCCTATGTCTGGCTCAGCGACCGCAACGAGGCGGTGGTGGAGTCGGTGCATACGCTGTTCACCGGGCTTCCGCCGGTGGGGTTCATTTCGCAGACGCTGCTCAGTTTCCTGGCCATCATCTGCCTGCCGCGCCAGTTCCATGTGGCGGTGGTGGAGTGCGGGGATGTGCGCGACGTGCGCCGCGCGCGCTGGATGTTCGGCGGCTACCTGGTGCTGATCTCGGCGATGGTGCTGCCGATCGCCACGGCCGGCATCAGCCTGTTCGGTACCGGAAGCGGCGTGGCCGACGACTCGATGGTGCTGGCGTTGCCGCTGGCCGAGGGCCGCAACGCGCTGGCACTGATCGCCTATATCGGCGGGTTCTCTGCCGCCACCGGCATGGTCATCGTGTCCTCGATCGCGTTGGCGACGATGGTCAGCAACGATCTGGTGATGCCGGTGCTGCTGCGTCGCAGTGGCGACCACCAGGAAGCGGCCGATGTCGCCTCGCGGGTGCTGTGGATCCGCCGGCTGGCGATCCTGCTGCTGGCACTGATGGCCTACAGCTACTACCGCAGCAGCAGCAACGACAGCACGCTGGCCTCGTACGGACTGATGGCGTTCGCCGCGGTGGCGCAGTTCGCGCCGGGCCTGATCGGTGGCCTGTACTGGCGCGGCGCCAGCCGTCGTGGCGTCGAGACCGGCATGCTGCTCGGCTTCGCCACCTGGCTGTACACCCTGCTGCTGCCGGCGATGACCATGGCCGGCTGGATGGATGCAGGCTGGGTGCAGCATGGTCCGTTCGGCATCGATTGGCTGCGGCCGCAACAGCTGTTCGGCATGACCGGCTGGGACCCGCTGACCCATGGCACGTTCTGGTCGCTGCTGGTCAACGCGGCGACGATGATGCTGGTATCGGCGCGTTGGCGTCCGGGCGTGGATGAGCGCCTGCGCGCTGCGCCCTTCCTCGATCCCTATGCCGAGCGGCCTTCAGTGGCCGGTGGTTGGCCGGGCCACGTGCACGTGGGCGACCTGCTGGCACTGGCCTCGCGCGTGGTCGGCGAGCGCCATGCGCGGCGCTCGTTCTTCGAACAGGCGCAGTCGCTGGGGCGCGAGCTGCAGTCCTCGGCACCGGCGGACCGGCCGTGGGTGCAGTTCACCGAGCGCCTGCTGGCCGCATCGATCGGGGCGGCGTCCGCGCGCCTGCTGCTGACCAGCCTGCTGCGTGGCTCCGGCATGGACCTGGGCGAAGTGGTGGCGGTGCTGGACGAAGCCGGGCAGGAACTGCGCTTCAACCGCGAGATCCTGTCGACCACCCTGGAAAACATCAGCGCCGGCGTCAGCGTGGTCGACCCGGACATGCGCCTGACCGCGTGGAACCGGCGCTACCAGGACATGTTCGGCTATCCCGACGGCATGCTCTACGTGGGCCGCCCGGTGGCGGATCTGATCCGCTACAACGCCGAGCGTGGCGAGCTGGGCGAGGGCGACATCGAAGTGCAGATCAACCGCCGCATCGGCTATATGCGCGCCGGTTCGCCGCACGTGTTCGAGCGCACCCGCAGCGATGGCAAGGTGATCGAAATGCGTGGCCAGGCACTGCCCGGCGGCGGTTACGTCACCAGCTACAACGACATCACCGACTACAAGCACGCCGAACGGGCGCTGCTGGAAGCCAACGAAACACTGGAACAGCGCGTGGCCGAGCGCTCGCATGTTGCGGAAGTCGCACAGCAATCGAAGACCCGCTTCCTGGCGGCGATCAGCCATGACGTGCTGCAGCCGTTGAATGCGGCGCGACTGTTCGCTTCGGCGCTGCGCGACAGCGACCATGTCAGTGACGAGCAGCGGCACCTGGCCGAACGCGTGGATGCGTCGCTGCGTGCGGCCGAAGAGCTGCTGGATGGGCTGCTGGACGTGTCGCGGCTGGATGCTGGTGGCCTGCATCCGGTGATCGGCGAATTCGATGTCAGTGCGTTGATGCGTGAGCTGGCCGCGCAGTACACGCCGGTTGCGGCCGGGCGTGGGCTGCGGCTGGATCTGTTCGCGCGTACCACCTGGGTGCGCAGTGATCGCCGCCTGCTGCGCCGCGTGCTGCAGAACTTCCTGGCCAATGCGCTGCGCTACACGCGGCAGGGGCGCATCGTGCTTGYCGTGCGCCAGCGCGGCGACGAAGTGGAGCTGCAGGTGTGGGATACCGGCCCCGGCATTCCCGAACACCACATGCGACAGATCTTCGATGAGTTCCACCGCTACCAGCAGCCGTTTGACTGGGGCGAGCAGGGCCTGGGGCTGGGCCTGTCGATCTGCCAGCGCATCTCGCGCCTGCTTGACCATCGCTTGAATGCCCGCAGCCGGGTTGGCAGTGGATCGATGTTCTCGATCATCCTGCCGCAGGTAGCGCCGTTGCCGGGATATACCGAAGCGCTCACCGTGGCGCAGGCCGCACCGCCGATCCGCAGCGATTCGCTGGCCGGCCTGCGCGTGCTGTGCGTGGACAACGACGAGGAGATCCTCGATGGCATGCGCGCGCTGCTGGGGCGCTGGCAGGTGCAGGTGATCACCGCATCGACGGTGGACCAGGCGTTGCAGAAGATCGCCGAGCGTCCGCAGGTGATGCTGGTGGACTACCACCTGCACGATCGCATGGATGGCCTGGATGCACTGGTGGCACTGCGCGAAGCGGCGGGCTATCCATTGCCCGGCGCGCTGCTTACCGCCGATGGCCGCGATGAACTGAAGCGGATGGCACGCGAGCGCGGCTATCGCCTGTTGACCAAGCCGATCAAGCCAGCCTCACTGCGCGCGTTCCTGGGCGCGTTGCGCGACGCCCGGTAGTGCCGGCCGCTGGCCGGCAACCTCGCAATCGCCGGCAGGTTACGCCACGCCGTGCAGGTGTTCGTACAGGATCGTCGCACCGATGATCACCAGGATCACGCCACCGATGATTTCGGCGCGCTTGCCGACCATGCTGCCAAGTGCGCGGCCAAGCATGATGCCGGCGGTGACCATGGTCAGCGTGCACAGGCCGATGACCGCCGCCATCACGCCGATATGCACGTCCATGAAGGCCAGGCCGATGCCCACCGCCATCGCGTCGATGCTGGTGGCGAAACCGGTCAGTGCCAGCTTCCAGAAGCCGTGGTGCTGCGACGGATCTTCATCGTCCTCGCCGCTGTCAGGGCGCAGGCCGTTGTAGATCATGTGGATGCCCAGTGCGCCGAGCAGGCCGAAGGCAATCCAGTGGTCGAAGGCTTCGACGTACTGCAGGGCGGCACGACCGAGCAGCCAGCCGATGATGGGCGTGATCGCCTCGATGACGCCGAAGATGATGCCGGCGCGCAGCGCATCACGGAACACCGGCCTGCGCATGGCGGCACCCTTGCCGATCGCCGCGGCGAAGGCATCGGTGGACATGGCAAAGCCGATCAGGAGGATCGAAACAGGAGACATGAGCGGCAGCAGAAGGTCGGGCAAGGACGGACGCACGGCTCGCGCTCGCGCCCAACCTGACGTTGCGCGCGCGGGCCGCTGGTCTCGCCAACCATCATGGTTGTCCACGCCACGGCGCACTGGCCGAGTATGTTGACGTGGACGATTCCTGCGTAGGAATCCGGCTACTCCCCAAGGGGACGCGAAGCTTAGCACCGCGATCCGCGCGTGGCGCATCTCCCGCGAAACGCGCAGGCACGGCTGGTTTGTATAGCGATGGCTATACCACGGGCGATACGGTAGCGCCGGGCCGTGCCCGGCGAGCGTAGCGGGTAGTGCCGGCCGCTGGCCGGCACGCGCAACGGCGAGAGCGTGCCAAGCAAGCCTGGCACCCGCAAAAGCAGTTTCCGGTAGCGCCGGGCCATGCCCGGCGAGCGCAGCGGCGATACAGGTACGGGCGATTGCCGGCCAGCAGCCGGCACAAACCCTCAGTCTTCTTCCGGCGGCAGCACGATGGCGTCGTCGTCGATCGCCAGCTTGCCGGCCATCAGCACCGCCTGGGTGCGGTTGGTCACGCCCAGCTTGCGCAGGATCGCGGTCACGTGAGCCTTGATCGTCGCTTCGGAGACATTGAGGTCGTAGGCGATCTGCTTGTTCAAGCGGCCCGCACCCAACATCTGCAGCACGCGGAACTGCTGCGGGGTCAGCTCGCGCAGGCGCTGACCGACTTCGCGTTCTTCGCTGCCGGTGGGCGGCACGTTGTGTGCTTCCGGCGGCGCCCAGGTCTCGCCATCGAGGATGGTGCCGAGTGCATGGCCGATGGTGTCCGAATCGGCGGATTTCGGAATGAAACCTAGCGCACCATGGTCGAGTGCACGCCGCATCACCGTGGCTTCTTCGCGTGCGGACACCACCACCACCGGCAGGTGCGGATGCAGCGAGCGCATGTGTACCAGTGCGTTGAAGCCCTGTGCGCCGGGCATGTTGAGATCCATCAGGACCAGGTCGGCGTCGTTGTGCTGGTCGGCCAGCGCATACAGCGCCTCCACGCTGTCGGCCTCGAACAGTTGAACGCCCGGAATGACCCGCTGCACGGCACCCCGCAGGGCTTCGCGGAACAACGGATGGTCATCGGCAATCAGGAGGGTGGTCATGGTCGGGGGGAACCGTGGGGGGAAAGCAGATGGGGTCAGAGCCCTTTCCTTGTGGAAAGGGATCCGACCCCGGGTAGCACATCAACGCACCTTGCGCTCKTCCACCAGCGACGCCACSACYGAYGGATCGGCCAGGGTCGAGGTGTCGCCSAGCTGGTCCGGYGCGTTCTCGGCGATCTTGCGCAGGATGCGGCGCATGATCTTGCCCGAACGGGTCTTCGGCAGGCCCGGTGCCCACTGCAGGTGGTCGGGCGTGGCGATCGGCCCGATCTCCTTGCGCACCCAGGCGACCAGCTCCTTCTGCAGCTCATCGCTGGGCGCTTCTTCGGCCACCAGGGTGACGTAGGCATAGATACCCTGGCCCTTCACGTCGTGCGGGAAGCCGACCACGGCGGCTTCGGCCACCTTCGGGTGCGAGACCAGCGCGCTTTCCACTTCGGCGGTGCCGATGCGGTGGCCGGACACGTTGATCACRTCGTCCACGCGGCCGGTGATCCAGTAGTARCCGTCTTCRTCGCGRCGGCAGCCGTCRCCGGTGAAGTASCTGCCCGGGTAAGTGCGGAAGTAGGTGTCGATGAAGCGCTGGTGGTCGCCGTACACCGTGCGCATCTGGCCCGGCCAGGAGTCACGGATGATCAGGTTGCCTTCGGTCGGGCCGTCCTTGATCTCGCCATCGGCATTGACCAGGGCCGGCTGCACGCCGAAGAAGGGCAGGGTGGCCGAACCCGGCTTCAGATCCATCGCACCGGCCAGCGGCGAGATCAGGATGCCGCCGGTCTCGGTCTGCCACCAGGTATCGACGATCGGGCAACGGCTGTCGCCGACCACTTCGTAGTACCAGCGCCAGGCTTCCGGATTGATCGGTTCGCCGACGCTGCCAAGCAGGCGCAGCGAGGCGCGCGAGGTCTTCTTCACCGGCTCCTCGCCTTCGCGCATCAGCGCGCGGATGGCGGTGGGAGCGGTGTAGAAGATCGACACCTTGTGCTTGTCGATCACGTTCCAGAAGCGCGAGGTGTCCGGGTAGTTCGGCACGCCTTCGAACATCAGCGAGGTCGCGCCGTTGGCCAGCGGGCCGTACACGATGTAGCTGTGGCCGGTGACCCAGCCGACGTCGGCGGTGCACCAGTAGATGTCGTCCTCGCGCAGGTCGAACACCGCTTCATGGGTGTACGCCGCGTACAGCAGGTAGCCGGCGGTGGTGTGCAGCACGCCCTTCGGCTTGCCGGTGGAACCGGAGGTGTAGAGGATGAACAGCGGATCCTCGGCGTTCATGGGTTCCGGCTCGCAGCTGGCCGGCTGGCTGTCGACCACATCATGGAACCAGCGGTCGCGCGGGGCCTGCATGTCCACCGCACCGCCGGTGTGGCGCACCACCAGCACGGTTTCCACGGTATTGGTGCCGGGCAGCTTCAGCGCCGCATCGACGTTGGCCTTCAGCGGAATCTTCCGGCCACCGCGCAGGCCTTCGTCGGCGGTGATGATCAGCTTGCTCTGGCAGTCGCTGACACGGTCGGCGATCGAATTCGGGGCGAAGCCACCGAACACCACCGAGTGGATCGCACCGATGCGCGCGCAGGCCAGCATGGCCACGGCAGCGTCGACGATCATCGGCAGGTAGATGGTGACCCGGTCGCCCTTCTTGACACCCAGGTTGCGCAGCGCGTTGCCGAGACGGCAGGTGCGCTCGTACAGCTCGCGATAGGTCACGTGCTGGGCCGGCGCGTCCGGGCTGTCCGGCTCGAACAGCAGGGCCGTCTTGTCGCCGCGCTTTTCCAGCTGGCGGTCCAGGCAGTTCACGCTGGCGTTGAGCTCGCCATCTTCGAACCACTTGATGTGGAAGTCGGACAGGTCGTAGCTGACGTTCTTGATCTTCGTCGGCTTGCGCGACCAGTCCAGCCGCTCGGCAGCCTTGCCCCAGAACGCATCCGGATCGGACACCGAGGCCTGGTACTGCTGTTCATAGGTGTTCTTGTCGATACGCGCCTTGGCGGCGAACTGCGGATCGACAGGGTAGAGATCAGCCATGGCACCCTCACTTGCACGTTGACTTTGTGTGTGCAGCCGCAGCATTGCAGCAGCCGTTCCCCCTCAGTTTGCCCCATCCACCCCCGGTCGCGTCACCACTTCGGTTAGACCTTGGTCGAAAGTCGGGCCCCTGCAGGCCCGGGTTCGACCAATGGCCAATAGCCGGTGCGTGCAAACGCCCCGCAGTCTCGGCTCGACCGTGCCCCACGCGCGGCATCACCTTGCCACTTGGGAGAGAGGGCAACATGAGCCACCGTACGTTGAAAGCCGTGCGCACACCTTTGGCGGCCTGCCTGTTGGTCGCCCTGGTCGCACCGGGCATGGCGTTCGCCGAGACCGCCAAAGAGAAGGCACTGGAGTCACGCGTCGCCGAACTGGAGCGGCAGGTGCAGGCGCTGCTGGCGTCGCAGCAGCAGCAACAGACCCAGATCGTGCAGACCCAGCAGGCGGTCACCGACGTCCGCACGCTGCAGGCCGAACAGAAGCCGGCGGTGCCTGCGGGCAAGCAGCCGATCCAGGTCACCACCATCACCCCCGGCGCGGCGCCGGGCACCACGGTCAAGATCGGCGGTTTCATCAAGGCCGATTTCCTGGCCACCCAGACCAGCGATGGCCAACTGGCCGACGACGCCACCGGCCGCTCGCTGTACCTGCCCGGGCAGACCCCGGTGGAAGGCGCCGGCGGCAGCGGCAAGCGCTCGGACGTGGACTACAACGCCCACGCCAAGTTCTCGCGCTTCAACCTGGGCATCGACAACGTCAGCGAGTCGGGCAACAAGGCCGGCGCGTTCTTCGAGATGGATTTCTTCGGCAACTCGCTGGGCAACCAGACCGCCACCAACACCTATGGCGTGACCCTGCGCCATGCGTACATGTACTGGAACAACTGGATGGCCGGCCAGACCTGGTCGAACTTCATGGATGCGGCGTCGTTGCCGGAAGCGGTCGACTTCGTCGGTCCCACCGATGGCGTGATCTTCGTGCGCCAGGCGCAGGTGCGTTACACCCAGGGTGGCTTCAGCGTCGCGCTGGAGAATCCGGAAACGACCACCCTCACCGGTGCGCGCAATCCGGTCACCGGCGCCTGGACCAATGCCAGCGCCAATTCCGATCGCGGCAGCCTGCCGGACCTGACCCTGCGTTATGGCTGGAAGGGTGACTGGGGTACGTTCGGTGTTGGCGGTATCGTCCGTCAGCTGAAGGTCGACAACCAGGCCACCGGCGCAAAGGCCGACAAGGTGGCCGGTGGCCTGACCCTGGGCGGCAAGTGGGTGATGGGTGACAGCGATTCGCTGCACTACCAGTTCACCGGTGGCGAGGGCATCGCCCGTTACATCGGCCTGGGCATCACCGCCGATTCGGCCTATGACGTGGCCCGTGACGAGCTCAACCCGACCGGTGTGATCGCCGGCTATGTCGGTTGGCGCCATGCGTTCTCGCCGAAGCTGCGCACCAACCTGATCTATGCGCGCAGCGACTACGACAACGACAGCATCCTCGGCCCGCTGGTGACCAAGAGCGTGCAGAGCATCCGCGGCAACATCTTCTACTCGCCGCTGCCCAAGGTCGATGTCGGTGCCGAGCTGATGTACGGCAAGCGCGAGATAGAGAACGGCAACAAGGGCGATATCACCCGTCTGCAGTTCACTACGAAGTACAGCTTCTAAAGGAGTGCCGACCAAGGTCGGCACCTACCAAGAATGAGTGCCGACCAACGGTCGGCACCTACCTAGACTGCGTGCCGACCGAGGTCGGCACCTACAGAGGGAAAGCTTCCCATGTCCACAACACCTGCACCGGCGAAAGCCCAACTAACCCAGGGACACAAGAAGGTCATCTTCGCGTCCAGCCTGGGCACCGTTTTCGAGTGGTACGACTTCTTCCTGTATGGCTCGCTTGCGGCGATCATCGCCAAGCAGTTCTTCAGTGGCGTCAATGAAACCACGGGCATGATCTTCGCCCTGCTGGCCTTCGCGGCCGGCTTCTTCGTGCGCCCGTTCGGTGCGGCCTTCTTCGGCAGCCTCGGCGACCGCATCGGCCGCAAGTACACCTTCCTGGTCACCATCCTGATCATGGGCATCTCGACCTTCCTGGTCGGTGTGCTGCCCAACTACGCCTCGATCGGCTTCGCCGCGCCGGTGATACTGATCATCCTGCGCCTGGCCCAGGGCCTGGCCATGGGCGGCGAGTACGGTGGTGCGGCGACCTACGTGGCCGAACACGCGCCGGACGACAAGCGTGGCCTGTACACCAGCTTCATCCAGTGCACGGCCACCCTCGGCCTGTTCATGTCGCTGCTGATCATCCTGGCCTGCCGCTACTTCCTCGGCAACGAAGCGTTCGAAGCCTGGGGCTGGCGCATTCCGTTCCTGGTCTCGATCGTGCTGCTGGGTGTGTCGGTGTGGATCCGCCTGCAGCTGAGCGAGTCGCCGCTGTTCCAGCAGATGAAGTCGGAGGGCAAGGGTTCCAAGACGCCGTTCCGTGACAGCCTGAAGGGCGGCAACCTGAAGCTGATGCTGCTGGTGCTGCTCGGCGCCGCAGCGGGTCAGGCGGTGGTCTGGTATGGCGGCCAGTTCTACGCGCTGTTCTTCCTCAGCAGCATGCTGAAGGTCGACGCCACCACCTCCTACCTGCTGATCGCCGCCGCGCTGGCGCTGGGCGTGCCGTTCTTCATCTTCTTCGGCTGGCTGTCCGACCGAATCGGCCGCAAGAAGATCATCCTGGCCGGCTGCCTGTTGGCCGCCATCACCTACATCCCGATCTTCAAGGGCCTGACCCACTTCGCCAACCCGGCCATCGAAGAGGCCCGCAGCAGTTCGCCGGCGCTGGTCGTGGCCGACCCGACCACCTGCTCCTTCCAGTTCGATCCGGTGGGCCTGCGCAAGTTCACCAGCTCCTGCGACGTCGCCACCGCCGCGCTCACCAAGGCCGGTGTGCCGTATGACGTGCAGCCGGCCGCTGCCGGTTCGCTGGCGATGGTCAACGTGGGCAGCGCCAGCGTCACCTCGTACGAGGCCGCCGGCCTGACCAAGGAAGAAGGAAAGGCCAAGGCCGATGCATTCGGTGCTGAGCTGAAGACTGCRCTGACCGGTGCCGGCTATCCCGCCAAGGCCGATGGTTCGCGCATCAACTACGCAGGCACGATCCTGATGCTGTGGCTGCTGGTGCTGTACGTGACCATGGTCTACGGCCCGATCGCCGCCTACCTGGTCGAACTGTTCCCGACCCGCATCCGCTACACCTCGATGTCGCTGCCGTACCACATCGGCAACGGCTGGTTCGGTGGCTTCCTGCCGGCGATCTCGTTCGCGCTGGTGGCCGGTACCGGCAACCTGTACTACGGGTTGTGGTACCCGATCATCATCGCGCTGATGTCGGTGGTGATTGGCGGCCTGTTCCTGCGCGAGACGAAGAACGTGGACATCACCAAGTAAGAATGATGTTCATCGAGTGAAGGAGAGGCCGTGGTGCAGACCACGGCCTTTCTGTTTGTGGGGGCGCTTATCCGGCCCGCACCCTGGTAGTGCCGGCCGCTGGCCGGCAACTGCACGATGTCTGCCGGAGATCCATGAGGCTGCCGGCCAGCGGCCGGCACTACCATTACATTGCAGAGCACGCCGTATAGTCGGCCCATGACCACCACCGCCCCAGCCGACCTCCCCGTCATCCTGCACAACCTGCGCAGCGCCTGGCAGGCCCAGCGTCCTTCGCTGGACCAGCGCGAAGCCGACCTGCGTCGCCTGCGCGCGGCGTTGAAGGACCGCATGGACGAAATGGCTGCGGCCATCGCCGAGGACTTCGGCCATCGTGCCCACGTGGAATCAAAGCTGGCCGACGGCATGAGCGTGCTGTCGGCCATCGACCACCTGCGTCGCCACCTGCGGCGCTGGTCGAAGCCGCAGCGGGTGGGCGCCGGCTGGCGACTGTGGCCAGCCCGCGCGCAGCTGCGGCCGATGCCGCTGGGTGTGGTCGGGGTGATCTCGCCGTGGAATTATCCGGTCACGCTGGCGTTGGTGCCGCTGGCCACCGCGATTGCCGCTGGCAACCATGTGCTGTTGAAGCCTTCGGAGCACACCCCGCGCACCAGCGCGTTCCTGGCCGATCTGCTGGCCAGCGTGTTCCCGCCCGATCGTGTGTCGGTGGTGCAGGGTGACGCGGACGTGGCCGCGGCGGTGTCTTCGCTACCGCTGGACCACCTCGTGTTCACCGGTTCCACCGCGGTCGGCCGCAAGGTGATGGCGGCGGCGGCGGAGCATCTGGTGCCGCTGACGCTGGAACTGGGCGGCAAGTCGCCGGCGATCGTCTGCCGCGATTTCCCGCTGGACAAAGCCGCCGCGCGGTTGGCCACCGGCAAGTGGTTCAATGCCGGCCAGACCTGCATCGCGCCGGATTACGTGCTGATCGACAGCGTGCGCCAGCGTGAGTTCGTGCAGGCGCTGCAGCAGCAGGTGCGCGAGCGCTATGGTGATTTCAGCGATGCCGATGATTACACGCGAATCATCAACGAGGGCCAGTACCGGCGCCTGCAGGGCTATCTGGCGCAGGCCCGCGAACGCGGGGTGCCGGTGATTCCGCTGGCGCAGGTGGATGACGCGCGCGCCGATCGCGAGCGGCTGCTGGTGCCGTCCGTGGTGCTGGACCCGCCGGATGACCTGGACCTGATGCGCGATGAGATCTTCGGCCCGATCCTGCCGGTGCGCGCCTATCCGGACCTGGATGCGGCGCTGGCCGACATCGTGGCCCGCGACCGGCCGCTGGCGCTGTATCCCTTCAGCCACGACACGGCCACGGTGGAGCGCATTCTCGGCCAGGTGCTGGCCGGCGGGGTCACGGTCAACGACACCCTGCTGCACTTCGCCGCCGATGGCTTGCCGTTTGGTGGGGTGGGCGCCAGTGGCATGGGGGCGTACCACGGGCGGGCCGGGTTTGATGCGATGAGCAAGCTGTTGCCGGTGCTGTGGCAGTCGCGCTGGGCGGCCAGTGATCGGCTGCGGCCGCCGTATTCGAAGATTGCGGGGTTGTTGAAACTGCTGCTTCGGTGAATCCAGGCAGTGCGTGCACCAGTGGTAGTGCCGTGCGCTGGCCGGCAGGTGCAGGGTCTTGCCGGAAGGGTCATCGGGTTGCCGGCCAGCGGCCGGCACTACCGGTAGGGGCCAACCCGTGCGGCCGGTTCCGGTAGGGGCCAACCTTGGTTGGCGCGCGTGAACCCCAAGCGCCGACCAAGGTCGGCCTCTACGAAGGCAACAGCGGGAAGCAAAGCGCCGACCAAGGTCGGCCTCTACCAAAGCCCACCCGGGTAGAATGCCCGCATGAAAATCGCCTCGTGGAACGTCAATTCGCTCAATGTCCGCCTGCCGCACCTGGAGCAGTGGCTCAAGGACTTCGGCCCGGACATCGTCGGCATCCAGGAAACCAAGCTGGAGGACCACAAGTTCCCGGACTCGGCGCTGGTCGCCGCCGGTTACCGCAGCGTGTTCGCCGGGCAGAAGACCTACAACGGCGTGGCGCTGGTGTCGCGCGAGCCGGCACAGGACGTGCAGATCGGCATTCCCGGCTTCGAGGACGAGCAGAAGCGKGTCATCGCCGGCACCTTCGGCGACCTGCGGGTGATCAACCTGTACGTGGTCAACGGCCAGGACGTGGGCACCGACAAGTACGAGTACAAGCTGCGCTGGCTGGAGGCGGTGCACGCGTGGATCGCCGAAGAACTGCAGCGGCATCCGAAGCTGATCGTGATGGGCGACTTCAACATCGCCCCCGATGCGCGCGACGTGCATGACCCGGAGGTGTGGAACGACAACCACATCCTGACCTCCACTGCCGAGCGCGGCGCACTGAACAAGCTGCTGCAGCTGGGCCTGCACGATGGCTTCCGCCTGCACAACGATGAGGCCGGCACCTTCAGCTGGTGGGACTACCGCGCAGCGGGTTTCCGCCGCAACCTCGGTCTGCGCATCGACCTCACCCTGGTCYCCGATGCGCTGAAGGGCACTGCGGTGGCCTCGGGCATCGACCGCGAGCCGCGCACCTGGGAACGTCCCAGCGATCATGCGCCGGCGTGGGTGGAATTGGGTTGAACGAACGGGGCCCGGCGATTGCCGGGCCCGTTGCGATGCATCTGCCGGCCAGCGGCCGGCACTACCGCCGCGTCAGCGTATGCTCTTGCGGGTGAACAGGTTGACGATGGCCAGAAGAATCACCGCGCCGATCAGCGAGAACAGGAACGTGCGCAGGGTGATCGCTTCATTGATGCCGCCGCCGAACAGCCAGCCGGAAATCAGTGCGCCGACGATGCCCACCACGATGTTGAGGATGATGCCCTGCTGGCCATCGCGCTTCATGATGATGCTTGCCAGCCAGCCGACGATGCCGCCGACGATCAGCCAGATGATGATGCCCATGATCGACTCTCCGGTGGATAACCGCGTCCAGTTGACGCGCAATGCCGTGAACCCGCTGTGCAATCCTGTGACGGGCGCGTGCGGATGAGCCTGCCAGCCACCCTTGAGGGCCCCTGGCGGTTTGGTCCGGTTACCGTCTGGCGCTGCCCGCACGTCCCCGGCCAGCGCGGTGAGCCGCAGGCCCGGCAGGTGCTGGCACAGGCCTTGGGCGGCGAGCCGGATGCGCTGCCGCTGGTGCGCGACGACAAGGGCCGGCCGGAACTGAGCGGCGCGCTCGCCCACTACGGCACCGGCTGGAGCCACAGCGGCGAGGTGCTGCTGGTAGCGCTGGGCGAGGGCGTGCGGCTGGGCGTGGACCTGGAACTGCTGCGCCCGCGCCCGCGCATGCTGGAAATCATCCAGCGCTTCTTCCATCCCGACGAAGTGGCCTGGCTGCAGGGCCTGGACGAGGCCGACCGCGAACATTGGTTCTTCCGCGTCTGGTGTGCCAAGGAAGCGATGCTGAAGGCGCACGGGCAGGGCATTTCCTTCGGCCTGCACCGCCTGCAGCTGGCCCCGGCCGACGATGGCGCCCTGCACCTGCGCTGGTGCGACCCGGAGTTGGGCGAGGCCGCGCGCTGGCACCTGCACGAATGGCAGGCCAGCGGACAATTCCGCGCCGCATTGGCCTGGTATCCGCAGTGAATCGGCGAATCAACGGCGAAAACCGGCGATAATGCCGGCATGAGCGAACACGATCTTCCCGCCGGCGTAGCGAACACGCTGCAGCAGGGCCTGGCCAGCATGGGCCTGGCCGCCGAGCTGGCCCCGCCGCTGCTGCGCTACCTGGCGCTGCTGCACCGCTGGAACGGCACCTACAACCTCACCGCCATCCGCGATCCGCAGGAAATGGTCACCCGCCATCTGCTCGATTCGCTGGCGATGCAGCCGTTCGTGGCCGATGGCAGCCTGGCCGACCTCGGTACCGGCCCCGGGTTGCCGGGCATCCCGCTGGCGATCGCCTGCCCGGGCCTGCAGGTCACCCTGGTGGAAAGCAACGGCAAGAAGGCCCGCTTCATGCGCGAGGCCGTGCGCCAGCTGGGCCTGGGCAATGCCCGCGTGGCCGAATCGCGCGCCGAAGCGCTGGCCGAGCCGGGCAGCTACGACCAGCTGACCGCGCGCGCGATGGACACCCTGGCCGGCATCGTCCGCGTCGGTGGCCACCTGCTGCGCCCCGGCGGCGTGTTGCTGGCCATGAAAGGCGTCTACCCGCATGAGGAGATCGCAGCGCTGCCGGCCGGTTGGCAGGTGCGCGAGGTGGTCGCGCTGAGCGTGCCCGGCCTGGCCGGTGAACGCCATCTGGTCACCGTCACAGGTCCCTGAACCCCGCCGCCCGCCCCTTGTGGAACAAGCGGTTGGCGATCCACGATTTCCGCACGGGCCCGGTTGTACGCATAATGACCGGTCCCAGCACACGTCGACGAGGCACACCCGCATGGCCCGCATCATCGCCATCGCCAACCAGAAGGGTGGCGTCGGCAAGACCACGACCGCCGTCAACCTGGCCGCTTCCCTGGCCAACGCACCCAAGCGCGTGCTGTTGGTCGACCTGGATTCCCAGGGCAACGCGACCATGGGCAGTGGCGTGGACAAGCGCGAGCTGGTCTCCTCCACCTACGACCTGCTGCTGGGCGAGTCCAGCGCCGCCGACGTGCGCGTGCAGACCGCCGAAGGCTACGACCTGCTGCCGGGCAACATCGACCTGACCGCGGCCGAGATCCAGCTGATGGCGCAGAGCGAGCGCGAGCAGCGCCTGAAGCGCGCGCTGGCACCGATCCGCGATGAGTACGACTACATCCTGATCGACTGCCCGCCGGCGCTCTCGCTGCTGACCCTCAACGCACTGGCCGCCGCCGATTCGGTGATCGTGCCGATGCAGTGCGAGTACTACGCACTGGAAGGCCTGAGCGCGCTGGTGGAAACCATCGAAGCGCTGCGTGCCAACCTCAACCCGGCGCTGGAGATCGAAGGCGTGCTGCGCACCATGTTCGACGTGCGCAACAACCTGGCCAATGCCGTGTCGGCCGAGCTCACCGAACACTTCGGCGACCGGGTGTTCCGCACCATCGTGCCGCGCAACGTACGCCTGGCCGAGGCGCCCAGCCATGGCCAGAGCATCGTCGGCTACGATCGTGCTTCGCGCGGCGGCGTGGCCTACCTCGGCCTGGCCGGCGAGATCATCCGTCGCAATAACGAACGCAACAAGGCCACCAAGGCCGTGGAGACCGTCTGATGACCAGCAGCAAGCCTGCAGCCAAGAAGCGAGGCCTCGGCCGCGGCCTGGACGCACTGCTCGGTCCGAAGGGCGCGGTCAGCCAGGTGCAGGCCAGTACGGCGGTGATCGAGCCGCTGCCCGGTGAAGTGCTGCGCAAGCTGCCGGTAGGCCAGCTGCAGCCGGGCAAGTACCAGCCGCGTCGCGAGATGGACCAGGGCAAGCTGTCCGAACTGGCCGACTCGATCAAGTCGCAGGGCGTGATCCAGCCGATCCTGGTGCGCCAGCTGCCGGCAGGCAACTTCGAGATCGTCGCCGGTGAACGTCGCTGGCGCGCCTCGCAGCTGGCCGGCCTGGACGAAGTGCCGGTGGTGGTGCGTGAGCTGGAAGACCGCACCGTCATCGCGATGGCGCTGATCGAGAACATCCAGCGCGAAGACCTCAACCCGCTGGAAGAAGCCGAAGCGCTGCAGCGCCTCATCAGCGAATTCACCCTGACCCATGCCGAGGCCGCCGAGGCCGTCGGCCGCTCGCGCGCGGCGGTGTCCAACCTGCTGCGCCTGCTGGAGCTGCCGATCGCCATCCGCCTGCTGCTGGAAACGCGTCGGCTGGAGATGGGGCACRCCCGCGCGCTGCTGACGCTGGCCCCGGAACTGGCCAGCAAGCTGGCCCAGGAAGCGGCCGACGAAGGCTGGTCGGTGCGCGAGGTCGAGCGCCGCGCGCAGGCGTTTGCCGCCGGCAAGGTGCCGAGCAACCGTCCCCAGCCGGTGGCCAAGGTGCAGCAGGCCGACATCGCCTCGCTGGAAACCGAGCTGTCCGAAGTGCTGGGGACTTCCGTTGCGATCAACCATGGCCGCGGCGGCAAGGGCAAGCTGATCATCCATTACGCCAACCTGGACACGCTCGATGGCGTGCTGGAGCGGCTGCGCACGCGCCAGGGCTGACCCCGGCGCATCTTCATGGGCGCACGGCCTGTTCCTGCCGTGTGCCGTCGATTGCAGGGAACGCACCGCCGCGCGTGCCGGAGGCCGCGTCGTCCACCGCAGGTGGGCCGCTCCGCCCCGTGGCTCATCCAGGGAGCAGGACATGACCATTGAAGTAGACGACGTCAGCCCGGGCGGCAGCCCGATCCTCGTGCACAGCCGCGAGAAGGACTTCACCCCGGCCCAGGGGGAGTCGCACATCGAGGAGATCAGCGCGCACATCGAGCGCCATCTTGGCCCGATCTCCGGGGTCTTCCATGAAATCATCTCCGATATCGTGCACATCGACGTGCATGTGGTGCCCGCCACCGACGAGTGCCCGTACCTGCGGCTGGTGACCTCGGGCATGAGCGATCTGCCGATGGCCGTGCCCGACGAGGTGGACGCCCCCCGGCACATGGAACTGATGGTGACCCTGCCAGCGGATTGGCCGATCACCCAAGATGCCTTCGAGGATGAGCGCAACTATTGGCCGGTGCGCCTGCTGAAGACCCTGGCGCGGCTGCCGCACGAGTACGACACCTGGCTGGGCTTCGGTCACACCATTCCCAACGGCCATCCGTCCGAGCCCTATGCACCGGGCGTGGGGTTCGATGGCGCCATCGTGCTGCCGCCGGTCACGACCCCGGACGACTTCGGCACGCTGGCGCTGGAAGACGGCACCACCATCGAGTTCATGGCGATCGTGCCGCTGTACCCGGAAGAGATGGACCTGAAGCTGAAAAAGGACTCGGAAACCCTGCTGGATCGCTTCGATGCGAAGAACATCCAGGATGTCATCCAGCCGGGGCGCACCAATGTGGCCAAGAAGCGTTTCGGCCTGTTCTAGGCCCTGCGCGTACCATCAGACGCCATCACTACTGAATTGACCGTTGAATTCCAGGCTCACCGCAATGACCATCCTGCTCACCGGCGCAGCCGGCTTCATCGGTGCCTACACCGCTCGTGCCCTGCTTGATGCGGGCCAGTCGGTGGTCGGCCTGGACAACTTCAACGATTACTACGACCCACAGATCAAGCGCGACCGCGTGGCCGCACTGTGCCCGACGCTGGATCTGCGCACGCTGGACCTGACCGACCGCGACGGCCTGGCCGCGCTGTTCGAGGAAGTACAGCCGACTGCGGTGATCCACTTGGCCGCGCAGGCCGGCGTGCGCTATTCGCTGGAAAACCCGCACGCCTACGTCGACAGCAACCTGGTCGGCTTCGTCAACATGCTCGAGCTGTGCCGCCATCGTGGCGTGCAGCATCTGGTGTATGCGTCCAGCAGTTCGGTGTACGGCGATTCGGCCACGCCGCCGTTTTCCGAAGACCAGCGCGTGGACCAGCCGCGCTCGCTGTACGCCGCCACCAAGGCCGCCAATGAACTGATGGCCTACACCTACGCACAGCTGTATGGCCTGCGTGCCACCGGCCTGCGCTTCTTCACCGTGTATGGCCCGTGGGGCCGGCCGGACATGGCGCCGCTGCTGTTCTCGCGCGCGGTGCTGGCCGGTCGTTCGATCGATGTGTTCAACGAAGGCCGCATGCAGCGCGATTTCACACATGTCTCCGACATCGTGGCCGGTATTCTCGGCGCCCTCGCGCATCCGGCTGATGGTCCGGTGCCGCACCGGGTGTTCAACCTCGGCAACCACACGCCGGTCGAGCTGGAGCGCTTCATCGGCGTGATCGAGCAGGCCGCCGGTCGCCCCGCGCAGAAGGTCTACAAGCCGATGCAGCCGGGTGACATGGTGCGCACGATGGCCGATACCCAGCGCGCACATGACGCATTTGGCTACGAACCGGTCATGCCGATCGAACAGGGCCTGCCGCCGGTGGTGCAGTGGTGTCGCGAGTATTTTGCTGATCGCGCCTGAAAACCGATCCTCACGCCGCCGGATTCATCTTCGGATAACCTCGGCTTCGGAAAATGCGCGGTCTTTGTCCCTCCTTGGCCGAGTCCCCCCATGAGCCAACCCGAGCTGTCTGTCGTTGTCCCCGTATTCAACGAGCGCGACAACGTCGCGCCCCTGGTGGCCGAAATCACCGCTGCACTGCGCGGACGGCTGCCGTTCGAGATCGTCTACATCGACGATCATTCGCGCGATGACACCCTGGCCGTGCTGCAGGGCCTGAAGGCCACCACGCCGGAGCTGCGCGTGCTGCACCACGTCTCGCAGAGCGGGCAGAGCACCGCGGTACGTACCGGCGTCAAGCACGCGCGTGCGCCGTGGATCGCCACCCTCGACGGTGATGGCCAGAACGATCCGGCCGACATCCCCAGGCTGCTGGACGCCCGTGATGCGGCCGATGCCCAGGTGAAGCTGTTCGCCGGCTGGCGCGTCAACCGCCAGGACAGCGGCAGCAAGCGCTGGGCCAGCAAGTGGGCCAATGCCATCCGCGCGCGCATGCTGCGCGATGACACTCCCGATACCGGCTGCGGCATCAAGCTGTTCGAGCGCAACGCCTTCCTCGATCTGCCGTACTTCGACCACATGCATCGCTATCTGCCGGCGCTGATGCAGCGTGCCGGCTGGAAGACCACCAGCGTGCCGGTCAACCATCGCCACCGTACGGCCGGCGTGTCCAAGTACAACAACCTGGGCCGCGCGCTGGTCGGCATCCGCGACCTGCGCGGCGTGGCCTGGCTGATCACCCRCAGCAAGCGCACCGCGGTGGAGGAGCGTTGATGGATCTGGAGCTGCACTGGCTGGACCAGCCGCTGACCTGGTTGTACTGGACCGGCCTGCATGTGACCGGCTGGAAGCTGATCGGCTACACCGGCGCGTTGATGTTCGGTGGCCGCTGGCTGGTCCAGTTCGTCGCCTCCAAGCGCGCCGGCAAGCCGGTGATCCCGCGCCTGTTCTGGTACATGAGCGTGGTCGGCAGCCTGATGACGCTGAGCTACTTCCTGTTCTCGGCCAAGCAGGACTCGGTGGGCGTGCTGCAGAACCTGTTCCCGGCGTTCACCGCGTTGTACAGCCTGCAGCTGGACATCAAGCATCGCGGCTGGAAGCGGGACAAGGCCAGTCACTGACGCCCTGGTAGATGCCGACCTTGGTCGGCGCTGGTTTTCTCCGGGTGCCAACCAAGGTTGGCAGCTACCAGAGCGGCGACGCAGGCACCGCTGTGGTAGCGCCGGGCCATGCCCGGCGGCTGTGGAATGGCGGCCAACATCGGCCGCGCTGCGCGCTCGCGGGGCATGGCCCCGCGCTACCGTGCGCCTTCGGCGCTGGGTCTCCCCGCCTGCCAACCAAGGTTGGCAGCTACCAGGGCTAGGCCCAGGCAGAACCTGTTCCCGGCGTTCACCGCGTTGTACAGCCTGCAGCTGGACATCAAGCATCGCGGCTGGAAGCGGGACAAGGCCAGTCACTGACGCCCCGGTAGACGCCGACCTTGGTCGGCGCTGGTTTTCTCCGGGTGCCAACCAAGGTTGGCAGCTACCAGAGTGGCCACGCAGGCGCCGCCGTGCCCGGGTGATGCCGACCTTGGTTGGCCCGATGCGTCCGCGGCAGGAGCATCCACGCATGGCGTGGATCTACTGAGGCAGGACCTTCGTCCCATGCCATGCGCGGTGAGGGGTGCCATGATCGGGGTCTGCCTTCCCGGGAACCTGTGCTTGTGAAAACCCGTCTTGCCGTAGCCCTGCTGATCGCCCTGTCTGCCCCTGCCGTGGCCCTGGCCGCACCACCCACCGCCGTCGCGCCGGCCAGCGTGGCTACCGAGTCGCCCGCCGATGCCGCCTTCCGCGCGCTGTACGAGAAGGAATGGAAGTGGCGCCAGCAAGGCGGCGGCGAGGCCAGCGAGGACGAAGACGCGCCGGCCAATGCCACCCGCATGCCCGACGTCGGCCCGGCCGCGCAGCAGGCACGCCTGGAGGTATGGGACCAGACCCTGGCCGCGCTGAAGAAGATCGACCCGAAGACCCTTTCGCCCGACAACCAGGTCAACTACGCGATCTACCGCGACCAGGTGTTCAACCTGGCCGAAGAAGTGCGCCTGCGCGGCTACGAGATGCCGTTCAACGCCGATTCCTCGTTCTGGTCCAACCTGTCCTTCATGGCCCGGCGCGAAATGAAGACCGTGCAGGACTACCAGAACTACATCGCGCGCTTGAATGAT
This sequence comes from Stenotrophomonas sp. 05L414_2, assembly GCF_056397905.1. NCBI lineage: Bacteria > Pseudomonadati > Pseudomonadota > Gammaproteobacteria > Lysobacterales > Lysobacteraceae > Stenotrophomonas > Stenotrophomonas sp. 05L414_2. The sequence goes on along the minus strand of NZ_JBFTOJ010000026.1, from coordinate 1,340 downwards.
GTGCCGCGCTACTTCGACCAGCAGACCGGGAACATGCGTGCCGGCCTGAAGCGCGGCTTCAGCGTGCCGCGTGCGGTGCTTGATGGCCGCGAGGTGTCCATCGCCACTGTCGCCGAACTGAAGGACCCGACCGAATCGCCGTTGTACGCGCCGTTCAAGAAGCTGCCCAACACCGTCCCGGCTGCGGAGCAGGCCAAGCTGCAGGCACAGGCCCGCGCGGCGATCAGCGGCAAGGTGGTGCCGGCGTTCCAGCAACTGCGCACTTTCTTCGTCAACGAATACGTGCCACAGGCGCGTACCACCCTGGCCGCCGAAGCGATGCCTGACGGCAAGGCGTACTACAAGCAGCAGATCCACGAATACACCACGCTGGACCTGTCGCCGGACGAGATCCACCGCATCGGCCTGGATGAAGTGGCACGCATCCAGAAGGAAATGAACGACATCATCAAGCAGGTGAAGTTCAAGGGCAGCTTTGCCGAGTTCCTGACCTTCCTGCGTACCGAYCCGCAGTTCTACGCCAAGACSCCGGAAGAACTGCTGTCGCGCGCCGCATGGATCTCCAAGCGCGCCGATGGCCAGCTCGGCAAGTACATGACATTGCCGCGCGCGCGCTTCACCATCGTGCCGGTGCCGCCGGACATCGCGCCGTTCTGGACCGCCGGCCGTGGTGGCATGGGCACCTACTGGCTCAACACCTACAACCTGCCGTCGCGCCCGCTGTACAACCTGCCGGCGTTGACCCTGCACGAATCCGACCCGGGCCATGCACTGCAGGGTGCCATCGCTGCCGAGCAGAAGAACCTGCCGGAGTTCCGCCGCAATGCCTACATCTCCGCCTATGGCGAAGGTTGGGCGCTGTACTGCGAGAAGCTGGGCGTGGAAATGGGCATCTACGAAACCCCGTACGAGGATTTCGGTCGCCTGACCTACGAGATGTGGCGCGCCACGCGCCTGGTGATCGACACYGGCGTGCACAGCAAGGGCTGGAGCCGCGAGCAGGCGCTGGCCTACCTGCGTGACCACACGGCGCTGAGTGAGCACGAAGTGACCACCGAAGTGGATCGCTACATTTCCTGGCCGGGGCAGGCGTTGAGCTACAAGCTCGGCGAGATCGCCATCGTGCGCCTGCGTGCGCAGGCCGAGAAGGAGCTGGGCGACAAGTTCGACGTCAAGGGCTTCCACGACACGCTGCTGAAGCAGGGTTCGGTGCCGTTGCCGGTGCTGGAGCAGCAGATCCAGGCGTACATTGCCGAGCGCAAGAAGGCCTGATCGCCGCGCCGCCGGGTCAGAGCGCCGCCAGAGCGGCGGGGATCCGACCCTGCTGCGGGTCGGAGCCC